>CAYZJV010000033.1:0-30873 GCA_964478945.1 uncultured Spirochaetaceae bacterium
TCATCGTGACAACTGTGGGAGTTGGGGACAATTATGTGTGAACACTACACATATGCCGCCATTTTCATGGCGGCATGGAATGTTTTGGTTGAAAACGATCATTCGGAGGCGGGTTGTTCCCCCATGGGCTGGATACCCTTGACCTTCAGATCGACTTCATAGCCCTTCATGTCGAGGTACTTGAGTATCTCTTCAAGTGGAAAACTGTCGAGCACCTGTTCGGCCGCCAACCCTTCGGTGGCACGTACCTGAACAACCGATCCTTCGCTTGTGGGAACCACCCTGGGGATCAATTGGTCGGTACCGACTGTCCGGTCGGGTCCAACCAACAACGCTCCCACCAACACGAACACGAATGCGGCCGCCGCCACGAGCAGAGTCGGAGTCTTCACACGAAAGTCCCTGTGGAGGAATCCGACCTTCCTCTTCTTATCGATATAGTTCTTCTCAATGAAGGCGAGCACCTTCTCCTGGTGGGGGGCCATCTCATCCTCTCCAAGTCGAGCAGAGGAAACCACCGCATGCAACGAACGCAATTGTTCAAACCTTGCCTTGCAGGCGGTACAATAATTGAGATGCTCCGCAACTTGGGTCTTCCAAGGTTCCGTGAGTTCTCCATCCAGATAGGTATTCAGGATCTGGTCGTCAAGACACATGCATTTCCTCCCGGTCTAGCATCGATTCCATTATCTTGCGGGCTCGATGCACCCTGACCTTGACATTGCTTTCGGAAATATGGAGAATTCCGGCGATCTGCCTATAATTCAAGTCGGCATATTCCTTCAGTACCAATACCGATTTCAATTTTTCCGGCAACTTCTCCACAGCCTCCCGGACCAAAGTCCTCGTTTCTGAATCCATCAACGCATCCTCTCCGTTTCTTACGGGAACCTTGGGGACCTTTTTAATCTTGTCCACCATCGCCTGTTCCCTCGATTTCCTCTTCATCACGTTGATCGCGAGATTCTTGGTTACGCGGATCAACCAATACTTCGCCTCGTCAACCGAGCGGAAATCGATATTCTTCTCGTAGAACCGGATGAACGCTTCCTGGCAAATATCTTCGGAGACATCCATGTTGTAGGTTACGTGATACGCAACGCGCATCACCACCGGGAACACCTCCTCGTACACCAGCCTGAACGATTCATTCTCGCTGCTCTTTATTTCCATACACTTAACAACTCATCCATGGTTCTGGTTACATGATTTTGGTAACAACCGTACCATTCGGTGTATCGGTCAGCTTGTAACCAGCTTCCTCCACTATAGCACGCAACTCGTCCGCCCGGTGATAATTCTTCGCTCTCTTCGCCCCGGTCCTCTCATCAACCAACGCGAGGATATGTTCAGGCACATCTTCGTTCGATGTGTCCTCCCCGGATTCCACTGTATCCAATCCCAAACCCAAGATCTTGTCCATTATGGAGAGTGCGGCCAACTTCTCAACCGCCGGTACGAGCTTGTCCTTCACCAAGTTCCAAAGCGTCGCCAGAGCCCGGGGAGCATTGAGATCATTGCCCATGTGTTCTGAGAACTCGTCCACATACTGTTGGGCCGCTTCTCCCAAGCGCTCCACCGGGTGCCGTTCGGCATCATTCAGGATGGCTCTGATCTGCTTCACCAGATTCCTGCGCGCATTCTTCGCCGCATCCATCGATTTCCAAGAGAACACCAACTGGCTACGATAATGGCCACCAAGACAGAAATACCGATAGTCCATCGGATCGTACCCCTTCTTTTGGAGCAGCGGCAGAGTCAGGAACTCCCCTTTTGATTTGGACATCTTACCCGTTTCATTGATGAGGAATTCGCCATGGACCCAGTACTTGACCCATCGTTTTCCTGTGGCTGCCTCGCTTTGGGCGATCTCATTGGTGTGGTGCACCGGGATATGGTCGATGCCACCACAATGGATATCGAACGACTCGCCGAGGTATTTCATACTCATGGCCGAACATTCGATATGCCATCCGGGATACCCTTTGCCCCATGGAGAATCCCATACCATCACTTGATTCTCAAATTTCGATTTGGTGAACCAGAGTACGAAATCCTTCGGATTCCTCTTGTTCCCGTCGATATCGATCCGAGCTCCGGACTGCAACTCGTCGAGGTTCAAACGGGCCAGTTCACCGTATCTTTCGAAGGTATCGATGCTGAAGTAGACGTTTCCGCCCGCCACATAGGTATGGCCCTTCGCTTCAAGACGCTTGATGAGTTCGATCATATCCTGGATGTGTTGTGTGGCACGGCAGGCCACATGGGGACGCAAGATATGCAACGCATCGGTATCGGTGAAGAAGGCATCGGTGTACATCCGAGCGATCTCATAGACATCGCGACCCGTCTCCTTGGAGGATTTGACCATCTTGTCCTCGCCATCGTCCCCATCATCGGTCAAGTGCCCCACATCCGTGATATTCATCACATGCCGCACCGAAAATCCTCCGAACTCCAAGGTTCGCCTCAGCAAGTCCTCGAAGACATAGGTGCGCAGATTACCGATATGGGCAAAATTATAGACCGTCGGACCACAGCAGTACATCCTCACCAAACCTCTTTCCACAGGCTCGAACGGTTCCACAGTGCGTGACATGGTATTGAAAAGAGAAATCTTCACATCGTGCTCCTATCATAGGCTACAGCCCAAGGTGGCATTGTACGCCGAAGGGAAATGGGATAGTATACCCATGTGGATACCACAATACGGAATGCAGATGAAAAAATCAATATCGATGCGTTGGTGCACCGGAATGTGGCACTCGCACCCCTCAGTTCCTACGGAACCGGGGGAGAGGCCGATTATCTGGCGGTACCGGGCAATCTCAAGGAATTGCGGGCATCTTTGCAGTGGGCGAATGGGAGACACCTTCCCATCACCATACTTGCAGGGGGATCCAATGTGCTCATATCCGACGAGGGTGTGGAAGGCCTGGTCATCGTAACCACAGGTTTGACCGACCATCATGTGCGCGGTTGCATCTTCAGCACCCAATGCGGACTTCCCCTCGACACAGCGATAAACGTCTCGATCGAAAGATCGTTGAGCGGTTTGGAACCGTTGGGAGGGCTACCGGGAACCGTTGGAGGCGCCGTACGGGGAAATGCCTCGGCGGGAGGACTGTGGATTTCCGAATTGATCGAATGGGTCGACTATCTCGACATCGAAGGAAACATGTATCGCTACCAAGGTATGGATGGAGGCTTCTCCTACAAACACTCCCCCTTCTCCGATACCGACCATATCATCTATGAAGTCGCATTCCGGCTGCTACCCAACAAGCACACCAGCGAAGTACGATTGAAGAAGGAGCAAAGCAGGACGGAACGCTTGGAAACCGGACAATTCGACCTCCCCTCGGCAGGTTGCATGTTCAAGAATCCACTCGGAATTTCAGCAGGAAAACTGATCGATGAAGCAGGATTGAAGGGACGTAGGTTCGGTGGTGCCGGAGTGAGTGAACACCATGCCAATTTTATCGTAAATTACAACCATACGGCCACCTCCAGCGATATCGATGAACTGGCGAAGATCGTAGCGAATGAGGTCGAGAGGCGTGAGGGCATCGTGCTTGAACGGGAAGTCATACGTCTCGGTCGATGGAACAACTGATCGACGGTCCATCCGCCACATCCAAATCCACAGCATATTCCGTACCCACGACCCGTCTGTTGAAGGAACAGGAGACACGAATCGAATCGGCAGTACCCTTCAGTTTCACTCGGATGGCATGCCCATCATCCAATTCCCAAGACAACAACACCGCCAGATCGTATGAGAACGAAGTGGTGTACGACAATCCACCTGCAAACGAACATGCAATGTTCTTCCAAATCGTGGAACCATGCAGTTCACAGGAATAGGTGACTAAATGCGTTCCGGACGTGCGAACCTGCGACTCATAACCCAATTCAAGCCCGAAGCCGTTGTCCAGATGATGATAATCCACAGAACCCACAATCTTGAGGGTTCTTTTCTGACTCTCCCCCGCATACACGGGCTTCCTCCACCAAGAATCGGTGAACGTACATTTCATACCCACCCGTTCACCCTCCACTTCTATGGCCAATGTATCGCGAAGCAATGGACCCTCCCCACCACCTGCCCAGGGACCGACCTGGAGGGGAATCCTCACTCGTGTGTAGGAAAGTCGGAACATGTCATGGGAAATACCCACCAGACACCTTTCGGTGAAACCCACCCCCATCCGTCCATCGTAGGAACAGCGTCCCAACCACCGCAATACGATATCCAAAGGGAAGAATCCCAGTTTTGCCCTCCCGCTCCAATACCCGTAACCGAGGAATCCCCTCTCCATCGGCAAGGAACCATAGTCGATCACAAATCCAGCAGGTTCAATCAAGCGATTGTCCAATCCGAGCAGGGCCAAGCGGAAAAGCGCATCCCCTGCCATCCCCTCAACCAAGGTTCCCATCCCCTCTTCATCGCCATGGATTCCGTACATATGAATCCATAGGGAATCCATGATACGTTTGGAACACCACCATCCGAAGGAATCGTACATGGAAACCGGCTTCGCCTTCACTTTCCCGTAGTGGCGATCGGAAGGGAAATCGAATGAGAATCCGGAGTCATGCAATGGGATGAGACGAGGATCGGAACTGGGATCCCCAATGGAAAAAGGGTATGATGGGGAATCGAACACCACCAGTGTGGTGGGCTCCACACCCACTTTTCCCTTGGTAGTCACCGAACCCTCCAATCCTACATGAAGTTCCCACCACCGGTTTGGGAAAGCAACCTCCACTGGAGGGAAACCGATCCGCCCTTCCTGCAACGATGAAGAAAGCACCACGGTCGTCCAACATGGAATGGAGGTGGAACAAAAGAGCAACATCAGCAGGATCTTGCGAAACATACCTCCATTAACGGATGAAACGGAAGGAATGCTTCGAAGCGCATTGATTTTTTACCCGTGACGTGCCAAAATGATTGATGGCTGTTCGCAGTAACTTCTCAGATTTGTCACAGGATACCAGGAGGTCGTGATGGTGATTCTCACATTGAATTGCGGTAGTTCATCCGCAAAGTACCAAGTATATGATTGGAACAACAAGGAAGTCTTGGCCGTAGGCGTGGTGGAACGCATTGGATTGGATTACTCGGTCATCGAGCACAAGACCACTAAAAATGGTGAGTTCACCGAAAAAGTCTCCTGCCCGACCCACAAGGAAGCCATAGAACTCATCATCAAGACGCTTCTCGATCCCCTTCGTGGGGTGATTTCCGATGTCAAGGAAATCAGTGCGGTCGGCCACAGGGTCCTGCACGGCGGCGAACGTTTCAAGGAATCGGCGCTTGTCGATGACGATGTGCTCGCCCATCTGAAGGAGCTCATTCCCCTTGGACCGTTGCACATGCCGGCGAACATCATGGGAATCGAGGCCGCACGACGTGTCATGCCCGACATTCCGCATGCGATCGTAATGGATACCGCCTGGCACCAGACCATGCCGTCCGAAGCCTACATGTATGCGGTCCCCTACGAATGGTACAAGTCCTACAATGTACGACGCTATGGATTCCATGGAACCAGTTATGTCTATACCGCCAAACGCGCCGCGGTATTGCTCGGCAAAGACCCCAAGGAAACCAACCTCATCATATGCCATATCGGCAACGGAGCCTCGATCAGCGCGGTCAAGAATGGTGTGTGTGTCGACACGACCATGGGACTCACACCCCTCGAAGGATTGGTGATGGGCAGCCGTTCAGGAGATCTCGATCCCGCGATCCTACCCTACATCATGAATAGAACGGGTATCAGCGCAAAAGAGATCGATACCATGCTCAACAAGAAGAGCGGACTCATCGGCATTTGCGGAATCAGCGACAGACGGGATGTACGTGATGAAGCGGCGGCCGGCAACGAACGTGCGAAACTTGCGATCGGCATGGAATGCCATAGGTTGAAGAAGTATATCGGGGCCTATGCCGCCCTGCTCGGTCGGGTCGATGCCTTGGTCTACACTGCCGGAGTCGGTGAGATGGCCCCCCATATCCGTGAAGGAGCCACCAAGGATCTCGACATCCTGGGCATCAAGTTGGATCTTGAAAAGAACAGGATCGCACAATGCAGGAATGCCGAACTCGACATCAGTACCGACGATTCTCCGACAAGGATTTACGTCATCCCCACCGACGAGGAACTGGTGATGACCGAGGATGCATATGCACTCATGAACGGAACATACGATGTCCATACCAATTTCACCTACTCGTTCCAACATAAGGAGTATGTGAACAAGGCCCGTGCAGCCGGATTGGAACAGGATCTCAAGAAGAAACCGGAATTGAAGAAAATTCTCGCACTTCCAAAGTAACGCTACGGACTCGAAAGAAAAAGGGTTGCCACGATATTCCGGTCGTGCAACCCTTTTTTCATCTTCAAGCAGAAGTCGCTAAGCCTCCGTCTCCTCCAACCTTTCGACAAAGCTCTTGATGAACAGTGCCGTGCCTTCGATACCCAAATCTGCGGAATTGATGGTCAAATCATAGTAGGTGGCATTGCCCCAAGTCCCGGCGGCATAATAATCATGGTATTTCTTGCGCTCCTTGTCATACTTCGAGATATGGGAAAGGGCCTCCTTGATCTCGATCTTCTCATACCCTGCGATCCGCTTCGCACGCACATCCTCGGGAGCATGGATGAAAATCGACACATGATGGGGGTGATCCTTCAGGATATAGTCGGAACACCTGCCGACGATCACACACGGTCCCTTTTGCGCCAATTGCTTGATGATCTCGTATTGGGTGAGAAACAGGGTATCGCTGAGAGGCATGTTGTACACAGCCGTCGAAGCGTGTCCCAAAGTCGGAATACTCGAAGGGATGGTGTAGAGGAACCGACTTGCGGCCTTCTCATCCAAATTCTCCAACACCTGTTTGCTCATCCCACTCTTTTCGGCAGCCATTGAGATGAGTGCACTATCATAGAAGGGAATCTGGCAAGACTCGGCGAGCAGACGACCGATTTCCCTTCCTCCGCTTCCGAATTGCCTACTGATCGAAATGACTGTATGCATATCCATACACTCCTCCTTCCTTTACCCGTATTGTACCGTGATTGGTCTATCCTTGGAAGGGGAAACTACTCGTCGTGCAAATTGGAGGTGGGGAATTTTGGTTCGCTGGTGGTGTTGAGTCCCAATTTCCTCAATCCATTGGAATCACCCACCGAAGGCAGATGGGTCATATGGACCTCACAACCTCTGAGAATAGGAAGCTTCTCGAGGGCGAATTGCGCCGAGGGATTCACCGGTGCACTCATCGCAAGACAGATGAGGGTTTCATCAAGATCGAGGCTCACCCGTCGCCCACTGAGGACATCGCGTTTCAATCGACGGATCGATTCAATCGTCTGCTTGGGAATGAGATCGATCGCTTTGGGAATACCGGCCAATTTCTTTGCCGCATTGAGCACCAATGCCGACGAGGCATGGAGAATCTCGGAGTTCACTCCGGTGACGATCGATCCGTCGGGCAACTCCATCGCCGCGGCACACACGATCCCATCCCTTCCTTTTCCACGTGCCACAGCCAACTTCAAAGCTTCCTCTGCAGCGGGAACGGTTACCCTCATCGATGTATCGAGTCGCAACGACTCCATCATCAGCTTGATCCTTCCTATGGCCTCTTGGGTTCCGATTCCCTGTGCATAATCGCAAGCGGTTGAAAAATACCTGCGTATGATCTCCTGACACGCCGCATGGCGCACCGCATCGTCATCGACGATACCGAAGCCACACCTGTTCACCCCCATATCGGTGGGAGATCTATAGAAGGAAGGTCGTCCGGTGATCTTCTCGATGATCCGTTTGAGTAGGGGGAATGCCTCCATATCGCGTGAATAGTTGACCGTATGTTCTCCATAGGCCGACAATTGGAAGTGGTCGATCTGGTTCACGTCCCCGATATCGGCTGTAGCAGCCTCATAGGCCACATTCACCGGATGATCTATCGGAAGGTTCCAGATTGGAAACGTCTCGAACTTGGCATACCCACTTTTCACTCCCCTACGATAGTCATGGTACAATTGCGACAGACATGTGGCGAGCTTGCCGCTGCCGGGACCGGGACCGGTGACAAGCACCACCGGGTGCTCCGTCTCGATATAGGGGTTGGCACCATAGCCATCATCACTCACGATCAAATCCACATCCGAGGGATACCCATCGGTAGCCTTGTGGGTATAGACTTTGATCCCTCGTCTGGACAACCGGTTCATGAACTGGACGGCTGCCGGTTGTCCGTTGAAACGGGTGATCACCACACGTGACACTGTGAGTCCCCAATCGGAGAAATCATCGATCATCTTGAACACATCGGTATCGTAGGTGATTCCGAAATCGCTTCTGATCTTCCTTCTCTCGATGTCGTCGGCGTAGATGCATACGATCACATCTATCTTATCCTTCAAGGATTGGAAGACCCGCATCTTCACATTGGGATCAAACCCGGGAAGCACACGCGAGGCATGATAATCGTAGAGGAGCTTCCCTCCGCATTCAAGGTACAGCTTCCCATCACATTCCTCCATGCGCTGCAAAATCGCCTGAGTCTGTTCACGCAAGTACTTGTCGTTGTCAAATCCCATCCTCACCATGTGTTGTGCTCCCCCACCCTATGAATTCAATTATTGAACAATATCGCTTCGCCGATTCTTTTCGCAGTCTCGGCGTCGGTCAACTTTGCGATGATGGCCAAAGCAAACTCGATCGCACAACCGGCTGCCCTGGCGGTGATCAGGTTACCATCGACACATACCCTTTCATCACCGAATTCAAATCCAGGAGTATTTGCTTCGGCACCGGGAAAACAGACCGCCTTGTGACCTTCAAGCAGACCCGCAGGACCGAGCACCACAGCCGGAGCGGCACAGATTGCCGCGATGACCTTTCCACTGTTGGCGATCATCAACATCTTCTCGTTCACTTCCCAAGATGCGGCGAGATTCTTTGATCCGGGACCTCCTCCTGGGAGCACCATCGCATCGAATTCTATGCCGACATCCTCGATCCTCCGATCACATGCCACGGTGATCCCATGGGCTCCTGTGATCTCGGTACCTCCGACACCGGCGGTCACCACGGTGAAACCGGCTCGCCTGAACAGATCCACGGGAACCAAGGCTTCGATCTCCTCGAATCCTTCGGCGAATGCCACCAATATCTTCACATCCCTATTCTTCATATCATTCCTCCTTGCCTCTTCTCAACACATCGCACGCGCGATGCAACGATTCGACCGTCTCGTCCCATCCCAAGCAACTGTCGGTGACCGATACCCCATACTTCAAATCCTTGGGATTGTCGGGAATGGATTGGGAACCGGGCAACAGATTGCTCTCCAGCATGAATCCCCTGATTTCCGATCTCCCCCAGATGACCTGGTCTACGACAGCACGCAAAACCCTTCTCTGTCTCCTGAAATCCTTGCGTGAATTGGCATGGCTACAATCGATTATGATGGATGGAGTGATGTGCATCTTCTCCATGAGGGAAGCCGCGGCCTCGACATCCTCCTCGTAATAGTTGGGAGCATGGTCTCCTCCACGTAGGATCAAATGCCCACAATCGTTGCCGGTGGTCCGGTAGATGGCAGAATTGCCCTCCTTGTCGATTCCGATGAAGGCGGCGCTCTGCCGTGCGCTTTTGATCGCATTCACCGCCGGAGCGTACTCGCCGCTGGTGCTGTTCTTGAAACCCACGGCGACCGACATACCGCTGGCCAAGGTACGGTGGGTCTGGCTCTCGGTGGTCCTCGCTCCGATGGAACACCAACAGAGCATCTCGTCGATATACTGGGGAACGATCGGATCAAGCATCTCGCAACCAACGGGTACGCCGATGCCGGTGATGTCGATCAGCACCTTTCTTGCAGTCGCAATCCCCTCCTGAATATCGTAGGAACCATCCATACGGGGATCGAGGATCAACCCTTTCCATCCTCCGATGGTACGGGGTTTCTCGAAATAGGTGCGCATCACCACATACATCTGGTCGGAGACTTCCCTTGCCAATTCCTTCAGCTTGCGGGCATACTCCAAGGCAGCGACCGGATCGTGGATGGAACAGGGACCCACGATCGCCAGTAGACGGCGATCCTTGCCCAAGATGATATCGTTCACCCGTTGTCGCGATTCCAAGATACTCTCGGTAAGTTGTGGTGACACCGGGTAGGTCTTCGCAAGAATCGCCGGACTGGCCAACGGTTCAACCTTCGCGATCCTGATGTCGATATTCTTCTGCATCACCTTCGATCTCCTTATACCCCTGTATACCACAATGGGTTTGACTGCTCAACCAAGGCTACTGTTGCTTGTCGTCCTTGTGTCCACCGAGACTCTTCTTGATCGAGTAGAGGTATCGTTTGATTTTCATGGTGGGAGTCCGTTGAAACGGTTCATCCTGCAAAGAGACATCGCGGATTCGGCTGAAGGAGCTCAATTCCCTGTTCACCTCCTCCCGCACTTTCGCGATATATTCACCGGCACTCTCCTTGGCGTCATTGACCGACATCTTCAGATGTTCGGCCATAAGTTCCACATCGAGCTTGATCAATGCGGCCAATCCCCCTTCACCCGACAACACCAGGGATTCCTGGACGTACGGTTTGTTGTTCAACAATGTCTCAATCAACTCGGGATAGATATTCTCACCACTGGGACCGAGGATCATGGTCTTCTTCCTGCCCTTGATCGAGAGTCGATTGCGCTCGATGATACCCAAGTCTCCCGTTCTGAACCATCCGTCATCGGTGAACACTTCCTTTGTCAGCCCATCGTTCTTGTAGTATCCCTGCATGACGTTGGGACCTTTGGCAACGATCTCACCAACATGGGTGTTCGGATCGGGATCATCGATCTTCAACTGCACGCCCTTCACCGCATATCCCACCGTACCGGGTTTGGTTTGCTTGGGACCGGATCCTGCGATAAGGGGAGATGTCTCGGTGAGACCGTAGCCTATCGCGTAGGGGAATTTCGCATCCTTGAGGAATCGTTCCACTTCATTGTCCAACGCCGCTCCTCCGACTCCGAAGAACTTGAGTCTTCCACCGAATGTACGTTTCAACTTCTTACCGATGATTCCGTTGATGAAATGACGGAACATCTTCTTTTCATACAGTTTCGCAACCTTCGGATTCTTCGCAATCTGCGGAACCACCGAACTGCGGTAGATCTTCTCAATGAGAAGGGGGACCGAAAGCATCACATGCGGACGAATGCGTTTCATTGCGGGAAGGAGAATGCTCGCAGCCGGAGTCTTCCCCAGATAGTGGATCTCGGCACCGGTGACCAAAGGAAGTAAAAATCCAATGGTGAATTCATAGGAATGGCTCATCGGTAGTATGGAAAGAAACCTCATCCCCGTGCGGATCGTGAAGAACTGACGCACACAGGCCGATGCATTGCTCGACAAATTTTTATGGGTGAGCACGACTCCCTTGGACATCCCCGTGGTACCGCTGGTGTAGATGATCGAGGCGATATCCGATTCCTTCCTATCACGGGATGAAATCGCCTTGGCATCCACCTTCGTCCGCAACATGTCCCTACCGGGTGCATGTACGAAATCCCGTTTTTCCGTGATACCGCTCGAAATGGGATCGGGGATATGGAAAAGGTCCTCCATCCGCATGAGCATTCTCCCCCCTTGGCTCCAAGACTTGCCCACCTTCTCATACAACTTCGCCGACACCACCAAGGCAGTCGCCCCACTATGTTCGAGGATGGTATCCACCTCCTTGGCTGAGAAATCGGGAAGGATGGGGACCGCAACGGCTCCTGCGGAAACCACTGCGAGGAACGCCACTCCCCACATCGGTTGGCTCTCACCCAAGATGGCGATCTTGTCGTCCGAAGCCACACCGTGCGCAATCAGATATGTCGCCATCGCATCGACATACTTCTTCAATTCACCAAAGGTGATCGAACTCTCATCATCACCGATGAGTGTCATCGCCAACCGCTTCGCATGGCGCTGGGCCGAACGTTCCAATATATGACGGATGGTGAAGGTTTCCAATTCATGCTTCATTGTGGATACTCCCCGGATCGATGGATCCGCTGTAGACCTCACCGTGATGGCATATGCAACGGGTTCCGGTCCAGATTAGTGCTTGTTCACACAACGCCTCGATCAAATCGGGGCGATTGTTGGTTTTCGAAAGATGACAGAAATAGACTCGTGAAGGTTTGCCATCGGTACAACCGTTGAGCAATTCGAGCGCATCGGAATTCGACAAGTGTCCCGATTCCCCTCGAATCCTCCTCTTCAACAGAAAGGGATAGGGACCGTTGACCAGCATCGGTTCATCATAGTTGGATTCCAAAAACAGTACATCGGATGAACGGGCGAAGCCATGCATCGTGTCGTCGAACCGTCCCGTATCGGTGAGCAATGTGAAACATCTTCCTCCGATTCCGACATGGAATCCCACGGAAGAGGGACTGTCGTGACTCGTGGGGAACGCAGTGATCGAGAAAGGTCCCATGCGAAACGGTACCAGAGGATCGAACACTTCGATCTGATCTTCCGGTATTCCCAAACGGACCAACTCGGGAACTTGCATCCCAACCACTTCACGGTGCACAAACACCGGTTTACCGGTCTTGCGGGCGAACACACCCGCTCCCCTGCAATGATCGGGATGCAAATGTGTGATGCAGACACCCCTCACCGACGCCAGATCCATCCCTGCCTGTAGGGAGCGTAGTTCAAGCTGCCGATAGGAGAACCCCACATCGAATAGAATCGCGTCATCAGCGAATTCCATCATGTAGCTGTTTCCAGAAGAACCGCTTCCCAATACCGCGTAGCGTATCATGGTCGCTCCCCAAAGCGTTCGAGAAATTCGGTATCGAGTCCTGCCACCACCTTGTCCTGGTGCTTCAACAGAGGAGTCTTGAGCAATTGCGGGTGGCATCGCAGCTCCTCTTCGGAATCGAATTCACGCCATGCATAGCCCTCTTTCCTGTAGTAGGCCGATGTATCGTCAACGAGGGATTCGGCATCGAGGGATGCGAAGACCTTCCTCCACTCGCCCTCGGATAGTTCCCGATCGTTGAGATCGATGAACTGGTGGGCGATGGAACGTTCCTTGCAATAGCGCAACGCCTTTTTCGTAACAGGACACTTCTTCGTTCCGATGATCTGCAACACTACCTACTCCTTAGGCCATACTATACCGGTTTGCTTACCATACGTCCAGTTGGCCAGTCGGTTGACATACACAAGGGAGGCATGGAATAGTTGCGCTATCACAAGGAGTTTCCCGATGAACGATCGAATATCCCAACTGTTGCGACAGGCCCCCGGACCCGCTACTGTGGTGGTGGAAGGCTGGGTACGTACCAAAAGAGAGAGCAAGAACGTCTGTTTCCTTGAAGTGAACGACGGTTCGTCATTGAAAGGACTGCAAGTGGTGGTGGATCTGCATTCATTCGCCGATGCCGAACTGCTTGCCAAGATCACCACAGGAGCAGCGGTGACCTGCTCGGGTATATTGGTCCCCTCTCCAGGAAGCAATCAGTCGGTTGAGCTCCAAAGCACATCGATCATCCTCCATGGAGAGGCTCCAGTCGATAGCTATCCACTACAGAAGAAAAGACATACGTTGGAATATCTTAGGGAAATCGCACATCTCAGACCAAGGACCAACATCATTGGCGCCGTGGCCAGGGTAAGGAATGAAGTCTCCTATGCGGTGCATTCCTTCTTTCATGACCGTCAATTCGCCTATATCCACACTCCGATCATCAGCACCAGCGATGCCGAAGGTGCCGGAGAGATGTTCCAGGTCACCACACTGGATCTGGAGAACATCCCCCGTACTCCAGAAGGGACCATCGACTATTCGAAGGATTTTTTCGGTAGAAAGGCATCCCTCACCGTCAGTGGCCAACTGGAAGGGGAAACCTATGCGATGGCATTGAAGAACATCTATACCTTCGGTCCGACATTCCGCGCTGAGAACTCCAACACCAAACGGCATCTCAGCGAATTTTGGATGATAGAACCAGAGATGGCCTTCTGTACCCTTGAAGGAAACATGGCCGTGGCCGAGGACTTCCTGAAATATGTATTCTCATATGTGTTGGAACACTGTGAGGAAGATATGTCCTTCTTCTCCCAATGGGTGGAGAAGGGAGTCGCCGACACCCTGCGCACAGTGGTGGACACACCATTCGCGCATATGACCTACACCGATGCCATCGTGGAGTTGGAGAAACACAATGCTTCTTTCGATTATCCTGTCCACTGGGGAAGTGATCTGCAGACTGAACATGAACGATACCTCACCGAACAGGTATGCAAGGGACCTGTGATCGTCACCGATTATCCCAAGGAGATCAAAGCCTTCTACATGAAGCTCAACGATGATGGGAAGACCGTCAGGGCGATGGATGTCCTGGTACCCCGACTTGGCGAGATCATCGGTGGCAGCGAACGTGAAAGCCGTCTCGAAGTGCTCACCGAAAGGATGGGGACTCTGGGACTCGATCCAGCCGACTACTGGTGGTACCTCGACCTGAGAAGGTTCGGAAGTGTACCGCACGCCGGATTCGGCCTTGGATTCGATCGGGCCATACAGTACATCACAGGGATGCAGAACATCAGGGACGTCATACCCTATCCCCGCGCGGCCAATCAAGCGGATTTCTAACAGCACAGGTGGTGCAATACCGCATACAGTGCCAACTGTTGCATGGTGTGCACCCCTGTCTTCAAATAGAGGCTCCTCTTGTGCGCGGCCACCGTATGCACCGAAATTCCCAGATCATAGGATATCTCCTTGATGGAGGCTCCCGTTGCGATCTTTTCCAATATCTGCCGTTCCCGGGGAGTGGGGGGAGCGCCCACCTCTTTTGCCAACCCGCATGGCAAGTCCAAAGCAAAGGCAAGGGTTTCCATACAATGTGCGAGATCGGTACAAGTCCATGGAACATGGTAGCCGGCCAAATGGGAACTATTGGGATCCAAGCCGGAATTGGCAACCGCGACAATCTCCTCCACATCGATCAGGTGCTGTTCAAGCACTCCGTGGAATCGAGAAATATCGGAGTGGGAGAACAACAGGGGAATACCTACCCGATACGTGTTCCGACTGAATGGAGACCCCATAAGGAGGGTATCCACTGTGATGGCTTCGTTGAAGAAGGAAAGGAGCCAATACCGGAAGGTCTCGAGCAATATCCTGTCGCCGGCGATCACCAGCAATGCATGTCGTTCCACACACCAATTACATATCTTTGTTCAGATGTGCTTCAACATTCGGGTAAGTTCACGGTCCAAGGCGTTGGCGAAGGCCTGCACCTCCCGGGGTCCAAGCGGTTTGGTCTTTTCCGCAAATACCCCATATTCCCGCAACTCGGTCATCAAATTCCGCATCGAAAGCCGTTCACGAACGGTCTCCCTGGTATAGGTGCCTCCGCGATCATCGAGCACCACCATCCCCAATTCGGCCAGTCTAGTGGCCAAAGGAATATCGCGTGTGATCGCAAGCGCACCATCGGTCCCCAATTCCACCAGCAGATCGTCGGCACTATCGTCACCCTTCTCCACCACCAACATCCTCACCAACGGTGTACCGAATGAATCCTTCAGTCGCCGGTTCTCCAAAGCCACCACATCCGGCAAAGGTCTGTCGGCCGCAAATATGGCGCTGATGCTCCTCTTCTCCACTGCCTTGAGAATGATGGCACGGAGTTGACGCGGACAGGAGTCCGCGTCCACATACAGCATAGCAGTTCTCATATGTTTTTCATCGCGTTGCAGCACATCATCAACCATGGATGTACCTTACCGGTACCCAAACCATTGGTCAATCCACCGTGAATATCGTTTCAACCTTCTCAAGATAGGGAGAAGCAACCACAACCCGCGCCGAACCCGTTTCCCCTTTCGTGCGGAGATAGAATCCCACGGACCCTCCATCGAGAGCCACATCACAGGGACCGATGAGATCCAACACCCCGTCCACCCTAATATTGACAGGTGCGTGGGAAAGTCGGAGAATCCTTCCAAATGAATTCTTATGATGCACCACACAGCGCACCACATCGTAGGTATCGCCCAACTCAAGACAATTCCTATCGGGAACGAGAGACAATTCCGTTTTGTGGGCGTTGCCCAATTCAAGTGAGGCCACTTCCTTATCGGCAATCATCCCCTTCAAGGACCAGCGTTGCGGTGAGCCATCCCAGCAAAGGACGAACCGTCCATACAGATCGACCGCATCTTCCCACCCAAGGTGATGACGCTTCATCAGCATTCCCAACGCGATCTTCTTAGGGAGAGGAAACTCAAAACCCTTTCTTGCGGCAATGACCAACACCTCACGCAAAAGGGTTCGTTCACCCGGTGTAAATTGATCCAGTGCATCGATCCTCGCTCCGATCAGATCGTCCAACAGCATAGGTGGATGCGGTAGATGGGGAAACCGCCTCCGATCGGGAAGGAATGTCTTCACCTCAACCCCACCATACCACAAGACGACTTCATCGCAGTTGGTGAACACCCATACATTGTCCAACATATGGGCCGGTACGGCTCCAATATGCAAATCGGAGGATATTTCCAAAATGGGTGATTCGTCTTGCTGGGAAGCATAGAGTGCCGATGCGAGCTTGGGAATACGGTACATGTTTGCCACTCCATGGTAACAGACGGCATCCCCTCCCCCAAACTGAAAATGGGTGTGGTAATCGGCCATACACCACCCTATTGCTCCCGAGATCCGCGCATTCCCATACATCGCATCCAAGACCTTCGCATGCCGTAGCGCATGTTCGGTACGTACCATCTCGGCATCCGATGCGCGACAGGGGTACATGTGTCCCGTATGTTCGGTCACCAGATACGGTGCACTCTTATCCTTGCTCACCCGATCGGGATCCTCCAAGGGAACACCGGTTCCAGTGAAACTGAAATCATTGTAGGTGTACACATCCTCCAACAATCGGCTGCCTGCGAAATTCCTCACTCCCGCGGTCGGTCGACTGGGATCGAGTTCCCTGGCCACCGCATTGGTCCTATCGTAGAGTTGGTCATCATCCATCGATTCGTTGATCCTGACACCCCAAAGGATGATCGAAGGATGGTTCCTGTCGCGTACCAGCATTTCCTTCAACTGCTGTACCGCATTCGTTCGCCATCTCTCGCCCGCTCCGACATGTTGCCAACCGGGCAATTCCTCAAAGACCAACAATCCCAACTCGTCGCATCTGTCGAGGAAATGGGGAGACTGGGGATAATGGCTCGTCCTCACCAAGTCCACATGCAGTTCCCGCTTGAGGAATTCGGCATCACGATACTGTTGCGACTTCGGCATCGCATATCCCACATGGGGATAATCCTGATGCCGGTTCAATCCTTTGAGCTTCAGATTCCTCCCATTGAGGAAAAACCCCTGTGCGTTGAATTCACAATCCCTGAATCCAATCCTGGTACGATGGACATCCCGTTCCCCATCGATTGTGGTCAATGTCGTCTCGATCGTATACAAATTGGGAGAGATGGTATCCCACAGATGCACAGGACCCACCGGAAACGCACACTCTACAGGTGAGGAGAATACTTGCTGCGAATGTTCCGCACAGACTGTTTTATCACCATCCAGAAGGGTGATCTTCACTTCCCCACGTGTTTCCGTTTCGATGGAGACCTGCACCGAAAGTGTGCGGTACATCCTTTCATGGGCGGGTTCCGAACGGCAGAAGACATCCTTGATCGCATGCATTCCGGTCGTGACAAGCGAAACCTGCCCATACATGCCTCCCGGCACCACATAATCGACCACATTGCCGAAGGGAGGAATGTCCGGGGATTCGGTGGCATCGCAGCGAACGGCGACCACAATTTCATCCCTATGATGCAACTGCTTGGGTATCTCAATCTCGAACGGAGTGTAGGCTCCCACATGGGTACCGGAGCACATACCGTCCAGATGGACCTCGGCAACAACAGCTATCGCCTCGAAACGAAGTATATACCGTTCGGCAACACCAAAATCACGTGGGCGGAGTACCTTGCGATACCACCCGACGGTCGCCACAGCATCGGGATCCACATGGGTGGCCGAAGTCTCCACCAGGCTATGGGGGATATCGACAGAGGCCCAGTTTCGATCATCGAAACCTGTGTGGGCGAAGGATACATCGTCATCGTGAAGATACCGCCACCCATGGTTCAATGGGAATATGTGTGTCATGCCGATCAGTATATCATGGATCCGCTCTTGCATCGCAAAGAACAAATATTCTATAGTTTCATCACATACCTATCCTTAACCTTAATCAGGAGTGCATCGATGGAACATTCACCATTGCAAAAGGCGCGATACGCGTACCAACCGAAATTACCCGGTATCCTTCGTGGAGAGATCAATTCCCTTGTGATCGCGAAAGGTGAGCAAACTGCTCCCGCCACCGATCAAGAGGCGATACGTTCGCTCTTTGGCCATACCTACGGCCTACCACGGGTACGGTTTGAACAGGGAAGTGGCCAAGGCCCATCGAAAAGGATCAATGTGGGAGTGGTCCTTTCGGGAGGACAAGCCCCAGGCGGCCACAATGTCATCAGTGGATTGTACGATGCGATCAAGGCTGCCAACAAGGATTCCAAGCTCATCGGATTCCTTGGAGGACCCTCGGGAATCCTGGAGAACCGCACCAAGGAATTCACCGACGATTTCATCGACGAGTACCGCAATACCGGTGGATTCGACATCATCGGAAGCGGAAGGACCAAGCTCGAGTCGGAAGCACAGTTCGCCGTGTGCGCCGATGTATGCCATCGTCACGACATCAGTGCATTGGTGATCATCGGTGGTGACGATTCCAACACCAATGCAGCGGTGCTCGCCGAATACTTTTTACAGACCGATGCGGGAATCGCAGTGGTGGGTTGTCCCAAAACGATCGATGGAGATTTGAAGAACGAATTCATCGAAATCTCGTTCGGTTTCGACACAGCGACCAAAACCTACAGCGAATTGATCGGCAATCTGATGAGGGACGCGAACAGTTCCAAGAAGTATTGGCACTTCATAAAACTCATGGGAAGAAGTGCGAGCCACATCGCACTCGAATGTGCCTTGCAGACCCAGCCCAATGCGTGTCTGATCAGCGAGGAGATAGAGGCCAACGGCACCAGCCTACTTGAAATCGTCGATTATCTCGCCGATATCATCGCTAAAAGGGCTGAAAAGGGACTCGATTACGGTATCATCCTCATACCCGAGGGCGTGGTGGAATTCATCCCCGAAGTAAAGGCCTTGATCTCCGAATTGAATACCCTTCTCGCCAAAGAGGCCGAGGCCTATGGAGAGTTGACCTCATGGGAAGATCAGTACTCCTTCGTCGCCGAACGACTCGGAAAACAGACGGCACAAGCCTTCGCATCCTTACCTGTCGATATCCAAAAGCAGCTATTGATGGACAGGGACCCCCATGGCAATGTGCAGGTTTCCAGGATTGAAACCGAAAAGATGTTGATCCAGATGGTGGATACCCGTCTCGCGGCCATGAAGAAAGTTGGTTCCTACAAGGGAAAATTCACCGGCCTCAACCACTTCTTCGGATACGAAGGACGTTGCGCGTTTCCCTCAAATTTCGATGCCGACTATTGCTATAGTCTTGGGTACAACGCCTACCTGTTGCTTGCCAATGGGTGTAGTGGGTACCTCTCATCGGTCACCAATCTTACCGCCAAAGCGAACGAATGGCAGGCGGGAGGAATACCCATCACCATGATGATGAACATGGAGAGGCGACATGGGGAGATGAAACCCGTCATTAAAAAGGCTTTGGTGGAGTTGGACGGTGCTCCCTTCACCTACTTCGCCGACCATCGCGCTGCATGGGCGCTCGAAACCTCCTTCGTGTTCCCCGGGGCAATCCAATATTTCGGACCATCCGAAGTATGCGACGCCACTACAAGGACCCTCCAACTCGAACAGGCATGAGCAACGACGGCCACCGAAATTCGGTGGCCGGCCTTTCTTAAGATAATTTTTTATCGCTTTCCCCCTCGATTGGTGCTACCATGGAAACAGGGGGAAGACTATGGAACTCAACAACCGGATCTTTACGGTATTCTCTGACGAAGCGGATCGAACGGTGATCGATGAAATCCACATCGGTCTCGGCTACACCATGGTGACGTTGCGTGACGGAAGAAGTGGAATCTGTGCCACACTTTGCGATCCCACACGGGTATATTCGGTGAACACCGATCCCAACGATTACGAGGGGCGTTCCGCACTTCAACTGCTTCGCCATATTCACGGACAATCGCAACATATGAGCAGGGTCATGGCAATCGCACTGGTGAATGCGCTGAACCAACCATTCGCAAACTCACTTCCCGAAGTTCCTTCCGACTGGCATGGCGACCTTGGTTTGAACCAAGGGGCCTCGATCGCCATGATCGGCCATTTCCCTCCCGTTGCGGAGCGATTTGAGGAGAAGGGGTTCACACTGAAGGTACTCGATTTGGGAGAAAGGATCGGTGATGGGAATTCCTTCTATCCCTGGGCTTTGGAAAAAGCCGATGCATTGGTGATCACCGCTGCAAGTATCGTACACAATGAGTTGGAGGAAATTCTTGGAAAATTCAAGGGAAAACGTATACCGATCGTTTTGACCGGTCCTACGACGATCCTGCATCCCGATGTGTACGAAGGTCTGCCGATCACTCATCTCGCCGGCTCGGTGGTGATAGACAGGAAGGACATGATGAAGGCGGTGAGGAACGGAAGGGGTTCCCTCGATGTGCATCATCAAGCAAAGAAGGTGTACCTCAACTTGGGCTGATCCTCCCGACTTGTGCCGCCGATTGCATCACCTCATCCCACAAGATACGGGAAGCGGAAGATTGACCCGAGACCTCAGGCATCGAGTAGAGCTTCCAAAGGAACGCCATCGCTGCTCCCTTCGCAACCGCATGGGGATCGAAAGGTTCCACCACGAACGCACACCCGTTGCGCTCCAATGCGGGGAGGAATTGGGGAACCTCCTTTTTCAGAAGAGTGGGAAAATCCGGATTTGCAGAGAGGGGTTCCCCCTGTACGATGCACGATTGGGGATCCAATGTGGATATCACGGGAATCAATGAAGTAAAAAAGTCCCGTATGAATTGGCGTTGATCGTCCGAAGACCGCTCCAATCCACTTTGTCCCTCATGATGCGCACTCCATGAGTGTGTAACCATCTCTCCCGCGGACCAATGTTGCCCGGCATACACCCGACCATCGATCGCAAGACCGAGACCGATTCCCAGTCTATCGGCCCGATCATACCCCTTTCCACCTGCATGCCGTACTCCGAGGATACAGAGGAAGTTCTCGAACCTCTGTTTTCTATGCCTTCCCAATTCCAACCAAGCAAAACAATTGGCATCATTGTCAAGCAACACAGGCACCCCGAATTTTTCATGCAGAGGTTCCGACATGTCAAAGGAGAACACATCAAGTGGAATGGAGTGGAGAATACGTCCTGACGTCGAATCGATGACTCCAGGAGCCGCTATGCCTATGGCCAACACCGGTCTATGCAATCTGGACAAGGTGGTCGATAGCGACTTCATCACGGAAACCACCACTTTTGTGAGATCGGACTTGGTGAATTCTCCCGATGCGGTGTACAACACCGTACCCGCGATATCCATGATTGCGACATGGTGGACCCCCGCCTGCAGTTCGATGCCCACCACACAACCGAAACTTCCGTCGAGGTCCAAACCCACGGGACGGCGTCCACTTCCACCCTTCCCATGGACGATGTCCACTTCATGCACCACTTTGGCATCGATCAGGGTGGAAACGATATTCGTTACGGTTGACCGGTACAATCCTAGCTCGTCGGCAATTTGCACACGACTGATGCCTCTTGATCTCCAAATCGTCCTAGTAACCAGAGACACATTCGCATTCTTCTGGAACCTACTGTTGGTGATACCCATGTGGATTAGCATACCACAGATTCAGAAAAGTTGGCCGAGAACTTCCACAGTCGTTTCTTCGGCAAGTCTCACCGGGGAGTTTCTTGCAGCATCCTTCTTCCCCAATGCACTCAGCTCATATTCAGTGAATCCATACGTACGAAGATTCGGGAGATCAGCTAGATTGGTCAAATGCTCCAGATGTGAGACCACACCCAACGGTCCGTCGACTTGCCAAAGGGTTGCGATCTTCCCATACTTCTCCAACAGGATATTGTTGGGTTCGGTTTCCATCGCCCGGGAGACGAGTGCCCGGTTCAAGGGAGCAAGCAGTTTGCCACATACCACTCCATGGGGTACCGGGTGCAAGGCTCCCAGTGGTCCGGCGAATCCATGCACATACCCCAATCCGGCATTTGCGATCGCGATCCCCGAAATATAGGCGGCGTATGCCATGTCCGTTCTCGCAGAAAGGTCATCCAGGTTTCCCTGCAACAACGACAACAACGATTTGCCTGCAACTCCGATCGCAGGTAGGGCCAGGGAATCTATGAATGGATTCGCTTTGACCGAGACATAGGCTTCAAGCAATTGGGTGAGCGCATCAAGTCCCGAAGCAGCGGTGACGGAAAAGGGAACCTCGAGCGCCAAAGTGGGATCGATCACCACCATGTCGGGAATATAGGCATCATGGCGCAACGACTTCTTGAAGCCGGCTGGACCGATTTCGGCGACCACGGCATTCTTGGTCGCTTCACTTCCCGTGCCAGCGGTAGTGGGAACAGCGACCAACGGCAATCGATTCGCCGGGGGAGCCAGATCACCCACCCCCTCCAGATACCGTTTGACCGATACGTCCCGATGCAACGCCATAACCGCTGCAGCCTTGGCCGTGTCGAGGGCGCTTCCGCCACCTATGCCCACGACCACATCACTTCCATCGCGGGAACATGAGGAAGCCACGGAATCGACCGAATCCACAGTCGGTTCACCTGAAATGCAATGGATATCCACATTCAGGGACAACCGTCGGCAACTCGCGCCGAAAGAGGCGAACTTATCGGTATGGGAGAAGGTGGTGCTCGTCACCAATGCAATCCTACGATACCCCTGCTTCGCGAGCAATTGTGGGATATCGTTGAAGGATCCTTCCCCAAAATTCAGATTTCCTGTTGCGGATATGGAGAATCGCCTTCCCATCGCATCATCCCTTTTGATGCGATTTGGGAATATGGATGATCCTCTTCTCCTTCTCCTCGTTCTGTCTGAATATGATGGCGACATGTCCAACGATGGAGACCACTTCGGCACCTACCGAAGCTGCTAGGGATTCGGCCAATTCCCTTCGTTCATCCTGATAATCCTGGAAACGCACCTTCACCAACTCATGGGAGACCAAGGCCTCGTCAAGCGCATGTGAGATACGTTCATCGGCCCCTTGGCGGCCCACCATCACCATAGGTTTCAGATCGTGGGCCCGCTTGCGTAAAAAATTCCTTGTTGTGCTGTCCATGACTCGATACTAACGATCCTTGTAGACTTCGGCAACCACATGGCGCTTGATCTTCTTGGTACTGGTCATCTCAAGGGGTTCATCGGCTATGGTGAGACGGGTGATGCGTTTGTAGGGAAGCATCTCCTTGTTTACCTTGTCGACCACCTCCTGCATATGGCCCATGATTGCCTCGGCTCGTTTGGGAGCATCGGAATACTGTTTCGTCATCTCCTCGACATACTTCTCCGATGGATGGATCACAGCCCTGATCCCTTCGCTCTTGCTCTTCTTGTCGATCAGATACCCGAGCACACAAATCTGCTCCACTTCGTCGTAGAGCTGGAACAAATCCTCTATCTCCTCGGGGAATACATTCTTGCCACCTTCGGTGACGATGAGCGATTTCTTCCTTCCGGTGAGATAGACATATCTATTGCCGTCGATATAGCCGGCATCACCGGTATGGAGCCAGCCATCCTTATCCAACACTTCGTCGGTAGCCTCTTGGTTCTTGTAATAGCCCTTCATCACCATGGGGCCCTTGACTGCGATTTCACCGATCTTTCTGGAATCGGGATCAAGGATCTTCATCTCGGTCCTTGGAAGAATCTTACCCACCGAATTCTCGTTGTAGGCATACACAGGATTGAGTGTGATGATGGGACTGGTTTCGGTGAGTCCGTAGCCTTGGACAAAGTCGATGCCCAGTTGGTTGAACATCTTGAACGTGGAAGACGGCAATGGTCCCCCTCCACTGATGCAGATACGGATGTTGTCCATCGAAAGCTTGGCAAGGATACCATTGAACATCTTGTGTCCGGGATTGACTTTGAACACCTTCTTGATCAATCCGCTCACTCCCATCAGAAACCTGATGAGACCGTACACCACGATGCCTTTTTCCCGAATTCCATTCATAAGCCCCTTGAGCATCTTGTTGAAGAGCATCGGAACGGCGAGGAACATCGTCACCTTACCCAACTTGAGCTCCTTGAGTATCTGGGTGACGATCAGCTTCTTGCCGAATACGATCTCTGCACCCACCGATATCGCCTCGATGAAAACGGCAAGCATGGTATAGGAGTGGTGGATGGGCAACAATGCGTAGAACACATCCGTCGGATAGAGCGTCATGTGGGCCTGGGCAAGATAACAGTCGGAAACCAGATTCGAATGGGTCAGCATGACCCCCTTGGGATTGCCCGTGGTTCCGCTGGTGAACAGAATGGCGGCCAGATCCTCTTCCCCGGCCTCCTTCCGCTGTTGTTTCCTTCCGGCTTTCTTGGTGAAAATATAGTCGTCATGTCCCGTCTCGAGGGAAATCTTCTGCTCAAGACCGACTTTGCCGTCGGTATCGATCGCATCGATCCTTTCGGCATCCACGAACAAAATCTTCACCCCAGCGAATTTCATGAGGAAATCTATTTCCCCATTGGTCAATTGGTAATCGAGCGGAACCACCACCGCTCCCGCATAGAGGATCGCCAAATAGGCGACTGCCCACTCCGGGCTATTCTTGCCAGTCACCGCCACCTTCGAATCGGGTCCCACACCCGATTCCACGAGGTAATCGGCCAGCTGCAACACCTTTTCGTGTACCTCTGAATAAGTAAGTGTCAGTTCCTTGGGGGAAAACGCGGTGAAACACCGGTTTTCGGGATATCGCTTGCAGGTGATATCGAACATCTGAGGGATTGTGGGCCACTCACCCGAAAATTCCGTGCCTTTGAACTCTGCTAAGAAATCCCATGGGTTGCCCTGTCTATTCTTGGACTGCGCCATAACTCCTCCTCCATGAGCCTCCCCCATTTGGGTAGGTATGGTTATCTACCTTATGATACGACCTAGATCGAGGAAACACAAGTGGAGAAAACGACAAAGTGTCGCATTACGTCAATGTGTAAACAAAATATATACCCGATCCCATCGCCATCGGACAAAGGGGAATCATTGACCAAAGCAAAACCCTGCAGTAGAGTTGACTCCATGAAATTCAGCGATTTTGACCAGTTTTGCACCTACCTCGAATCTTTCATAAACCTCGAGAAGAAGAACAGTGGGTACTCGGTGAGACTCTATAGATTGGACCGGATGAGGGCCTTGTTGGACCATATCGGAAATCCACAACACGATTTCAAATCGATTCATGTCGCCGGCTCGAAAGGAAAAGGATCAACTGCCATATTCCTGGCCAATGGACTGTGCGCATTGGGATTCGAATGTGGACTCTACACCTCCCCACACCTCTCCGACTATCGTGAACGATTCACTCTCGCAGGCAGCTACTTTCCCGAAGACCGGCTCGTTGAAGCGGCCAACGAATTGACATCCAGGCTTGAAGGTTTCACCTTTATCGACGAATGGGGAACCGCCAATCCCACCGCATTCGAACTCTACACCGCGTTCGCCTATCTTTTGTTCTCCATGGCAGGCTGTGCTTGGGCCGTGATAGAAACTGGACTCGGTGGAAGGTTGGATGCCACCAACACCATCATTCCCGAAGCATCGGTACTCACCCCCATAGAATTGGAGCATACCGCCATACTCGGCCATACGATCGGTCTCATAGCGACTGAAAAATCAAAAATCATCAAGCCGCACATACCGGTGTTCATGTCCAGGCAAAAAGAGGAGGCGAGGAAGGTCTTCGTGGAAGAAGCCTGTCTGCAACAGAGCCGACTCTATGATCTGGAGGTGGAGGTGGAGGCCCTCTCCTCAAAGACCAGGGAAGAGGGAGAGCTGGTGAACATCGAATGGACCCGAGGCGACAGCACCAGGCTCTGCCTATCGATGAGGGGGGAAGTGCAAGCCGAGAACTGTGCCTTGGCACTGCTTGTATTGAAGACCCTCGGACTCTATCGCAAGGGAGAGACGGAACGTGCGATGGAAGGGGCCAAACTACCGGGACGTATGGAGATCATCGCTTTCCGACCAGCTGTTGTGATCGACGGGGCACATACGGTGGAAAGCCTGCGGCATCTGCTCAATTCATTCAGCCAACTCTACGGATCGGAAGGGAATACGGTGATCTATGGGGTCTTGGAGGACAAGGACCACCTCCATATGACACGATTGCTCCTTCCCCTTTTCGATCGGATCATCGTATCACGACCCGGAACCTTCAAGAAGAGTGATCCAGAAGCACTCTTTCTTTTGTTGCAACAGGAAATTGCCCAGATGCGCAATCCCCCCAGGGTATACCTGGAAAAGGATGCCGACAAAGCGTTGGAACTGGCATTGGAAACCACCGGTACTTCCCATGCGATACTCTGCACCGGATCCTTCTACATGGGTGGAGAGATCAGCCGGGCCCACAAGAGGTTGCGAAGTCTGAAGGAGGTCGCCTCATGTCCATGAACTGGCGTGAGATCGCTCTGGTGCTGCAGGAATTGCCACTCGAAGGAAGTTTGATCCAAAGGGTCCACCAGATAGGATTCCATGCCCTCGTCTGGGAATTGCACCACCCCAAGACAGGAGCATGGCAACTGTATGTGGAAGTCGGCACACCCGATGCGAGACTCCATCGTCTCACCGGTCCTGTGAAGGAACAGAGGAAAAGGAAGACCCGTACACTGCAGCGATTCATCCAATATATCCGGGCGCATGTCGAGGGTGGACGAATCCTTTCGGTATCGCAAGCTGCCAAAGACCGTCTTGTACTACTTGAGATCGTCCACGGTTCCACCAAATTGCATCTCCTGCTTCGGTTCTATAGCGGTCCTGGAGCGAATGTGATCATATGTGACGACCGGATGATGATCAAGGAGTTGTTGTTCAGACGGCCGGGAAGGAAGGAGATCGCGGGAGAACCGTTCATCATGCCGGCCGCTGTCGAATCGGATAAGGATGACGACAGGTTTCCCGTACGACCATATCCTGCCGACATGGAATTCAACCGCTATCTCGAAATGTACTATGCAAAAACCAAGGAAGAGACACTACAGGAGCTCTTGTCGAAGGTTGAAGTCCTACGTGACAAACGGATCGGGGAGTTGCGTTCCCAGCTGGAGCAGTTGGAGCTCCGCTGTCGGAAAACCTCCGGATTCGAAAGTTATCGTATCAGCGGAGATATCCTTTCGGCGTCGGTACATCTGGTGAAACCTGGATCACGATGGGTCGAAGTTCCCGATTATTCCTCCCCTGAGGAAAATTCCACCGCCACCATCGCATTGGACCCCACACTCTCACCTGGTGGGAATATCGCAGCATACTATGAAAAGTACAGGAAAGGCAGGACCAGCTGGGAACATGCCGATGCACAACGGCGTGAAATCGAAGGACAACTTGAGCAGACCAAAGCGTATTTCGATCACTTGCTCAACAGCAACGACATCACCATATTGCGTCAGGCGGTGCAACCAGCACAATCCGAAACGGGAGGAGGCAAGGCCGATCCCTTCGCCAATGCCCCGGGACTCCGGTTCACCTCCTCGCTGTTCACCATATTGGTGGGACGCAACTCCAAGGAGAACGACACTTTGTTGAGAAAATGGGCAAGGGGAAACGATTGGTGGCTCCATACCCGCGACGTACCCGGAGGATATGTGATCATCAAGACGATACCGGGAAAGACCATTCCGTTGGATACGATACTTGATGCGGGCAATCTGGCGATACTCTATTCCAAAGCAAAGGAGGCCCGCAAGGCGGACCTTTACTATACCCAAGTGAAATACCTCAAGCGACCGAAAGGTGGCAAACAGGGCCTGGTGTTGCCCACACAAGAGAAGAACCTCACCATGGAATTGGATGATGGGCGAATTGAACGACTGTTTTCCCAACACACCTCAGGAGATGAAGCATGGAAGATTTGAAGGTGATACAGATCAAGGATACAACCCAAACGACGACACTCATACGGGTGGGAGAGGCCTCGGGAGACCTCCCACGCCACTTGATGAGCGGAGAGAAGGAGTGTGGATATCTTGTGCAGGGTCGGAAGATCGAACCTTGGTACTGGAATTCCATCAAGGACAAGGAAGGGTTCAGACACATCGAACTCGCCTATTTGCCGCTGCTTCCGTTCACCGAAATCAGTCGGTCGCTACGGAAGGATGCACTTGTCCGTCTCACCGAATTGGCCCGGGCCTTCATGCTGCTCCCTTCGGGATTTCTCCGTCCATCGGCGGGAATGGTGGAGACATGGCGAGTGTTCTTCCTCTCCGACGGAGGGGTGCTCATTCTTCCTGAACAACTTTCCCAGATCATCCTCCATTCTGTGTCGGAAGAGGCGATGGAACTACATGTGAAGCGGTATGGGAGACCGAACATGGAGTACCCATTCGGTCTCTGCCACCAATTCACCCAATTCCTTTACCTTGCCGCCACAGGATTCGCACCGTACCAACCGAAGGACGTGCGGGAGGACAGATTTCGCCATATCCCCCTCTCACTCATCCCCACCCATCTGGACCAGTCGGTTTCGAATTGGATCGATGCGACTCTTGCCATGGAAAGCCGGCGCCAGAGGGAAACGGTATCGGCAGCCTACAGTGCGGAGGACAATCTCGCATGGTGGCTCGAACAGACGAAGGATTTCACGTGGACACCCTCGGCAGGCATTCCCCACTTGGATGATGCAGGGACCTCGGTGAAGGAATTCCTCGACCAACAGAAGAAGCGGGCCGACAGAAGAAGATTCTGGAGAAAACGCGGCGCACTGGTGGCGAGTATCGCTCTTGCGGGAATACTTGCGATTTCCATTGTTGGGAATGTGGTGGCCGAAGCGTTGCGTCCTCCCTACACCGCCGGCATGTCGGCTCCCGAAGTGATAGAAGAGTTCCATTCGGCGCAGAACGAGCTGGATCTCAGCAAAATGGGGGCAAGCTTTGCCCGTGGAGTGGAAAACCCCTATGAGATGGAAGTCTCCAGCCTATTCGTGAACTCGAAGGTGAGACAAGCCTATGAGAGCTTCGATTCGGTGATACGTGCCGATCGATGGATTGGGGAAGGTCGACCCCCGATCCCCGAATCGGCGATCATCTACGGTGTGGTCGATCTTCAGATCACCGAACTTGATGGGAACCGCTACCGAGCCGATTATCGCATGCTGTTTCCCGCTGAACGGGAACCGGAAGCCCATGCTGCTTTCATCAATGTCGTTGAGCGCAGTACCGAATTCCTGCTGGAAAACTCCAAAGGCTATTGGCGAATCAAGGAAATCAAGGACTTGCGATCGAATATTGTGGATACATTGCGGGTGGAGACGATCGGTCGTTCAGGAAACCAGGGTACCGAGTAGACGACTGATCGCATCCCGATCATCGGGATGGGTCCAATGTACATTCGGGAGGCTCTTGAAGAAGGTCATCTGTCGTTTCGCATAGAGCCTGCTGTTGCGTACGATCAGATGAGCGATATCCTCCCTGCCCATCGAAGGATGTGCTTGCGCAATGAAGAACTCCTTGTATCCGATCCCCTGCATACCGGGCCAATTTTCGGTGGCCCCCATTTCCAAGAGTGAGTCGAACTCTTCCTGCAACCCTTGGTCGAACATCTGATCCACTCTAAGGGTTATCCGCCGGTCGAGTTCGGTCTTTTCGCGCTGCAAACCGATGATGAGCGGATCCATTCCATTGCGGGCCTTGTCGGGAACCTTGAAACTGGATAGCGGTCTGCCGGAATCCTCATACACCTCAAGTGCACGGGTAATCCGATAGCCATCGGCAGGATGGATCTTTTCGGCTGATTTGGGATCGATCTCCGCCAATCTCGCATGGCACCAATCCAAACCCTTCTCTTCAGCGAGCAGCGCGATCCGCTTGCGAATGACCGGATCACTCTTCGGTGATTCGGGCAGTCCGAAGTAGAAGTGTTTGAAATAGTAGGCTGTGCCGCCGCAGATGACGGGTATCTTTCCCCGTTCACGGATGAGATCGCAGGCCTGGTCGGCCGTATTCACGAATTCACCGACCGAAAAGGATTCCCAAGGATCCTTGATGTCTATCAGATGATGGGGGATGCGCGCCAAAAGATCGGATTCAGGCTTGGCCGAACCGATATCAAGATGGCGATAGATCTGTTTGGAATCGGCGTTCACCACTTCGTAGCCGCTTGCGAACAGTTGTTCAAGCAGTGCGGTCTTCCCTACTCCGGTGGGGCCGAAAAGGAAAATCGGTCGGCTACTCCCTTTCGTCAACGGAATATTCGACATCCTCCGACAACACCTTTTCAAGTACAGTGGAAACTACTTTGCCGTTGTTGTTCTCAATCTCCTCGTCCCCATTGGCTGCCAGGACATTCGAGAGACTGATGGCTACGCAGGTCATTTCATAGACATTGTTTTCTTTATCGACAAGTACATCTAACGGAATGCTCAAAGCGGTTCTCCTTCGAACGATATGATATCAATCGCAACTTCATCATAATAGAATATTTCACCCTCTTTGCCTAGAGGGAGAGAT
>CAYZJV010000034.1:0-29427 GCA_964478945.1 uncultured Spirochaetaceae bacterium
GTATGACCGAAAAGCCATTGTGGTGGAAAGAGGTGGTTGTATACCAAATTTATCCTAGAAGCTTCAAGGACAGCAATGGGGATGGAACCGGTGATGTGCGTGGTATCATACAAAAGCTGGAGTATCTTGCTTGGCTGGGTGTTGGCGCCATTTGGCTCAGTCCGATGTATCTCTCTCCCATGCATGATTTCGGTTACGATATACAGAATTATCGGGAAATAGACCCTGTATACGGTTCATTGGAGGATGTGAAGGAACTGATTACCCTGGCCCACAAGAAAAAGATCAGAATTATTTTCGATATGGTTTTGAACCATACCTCAATTGAACATGTCTGGTTCAAAGAGAGTGCATCTTCTGTGGACAGTCCGAAACGTGATTTTTATATCTGGAGCAAGGGTAGGGGAAAACGCCCTCCCAACAACTGGTATGCGGCATTTGGTGGAAAGGCTTGGACGTTCGATGAACACACGGGATATTGGTATCTCCATTCATTCCTACCCGAACAGCCCGATTTGAATTGGAGAAATCCAAAAATGGTAAAGGCACTCTTCGAAGAGATGTCCTTCTGGTTTGATCTTGGGGTGGATGGATTCAGGTTGGATGTGATCAATCTCATAGTGAAGGATGAATTGTTGCGCGACAACCCGTTGGGATGGGGTGGTCGACCAAGACCATATGATCTGCAACGTCACATATATGACAGGGATCGACCGGAGGCCCACCAGGTATTGAAGCAATTTCGTTCATGGGTCGATACCTATCCGGAAAGGATGTTGGTGGGAGAGATCATGGTCGAAAATGGAGGTGATCCCAAACTTGCCGCTTCGTATATGGGCAATGGGGAGGACGAGTTGCATCTTGCCTTCGATTTCAGCTTCACGAACTTGCCTTGGAAGGCACGGATGTGGAGATCCGCAGCCGAACAGTGGTATGCGGCAGTCCCTTCGCAAGGATGGCCAACTTGGGTGTTGGGTAATCATGATGTCGAGCGATTCTTCTCAAAGTATGGTGAAAATCTTGGACGGCTGTATGTGGCAGCCCTATTCCTGCTCACGCAGAAAGGCACACCCTTCATCTACTATGGAGAGGAATTGGCGTTGCCGGAACGACCTGTCAAGAGGAACGAGCTACAGGATCCGGTAGGCAAACGTTACTGGCCGTTGCACAAGGGAAGGGATGGTGCGCGACGACCTATGGTCTGGAACGATACCAAGGGGAGAGGATTCACGACAGGAGCGGCATGGTTGCCGGTATACGATACACAGGTGGTGTCGTATGAATCGCAGCTTGGTGATCCCAATTCCCCTCTTCACCATTATCGTGACATGATATGGATACGGAACCACGATCATGTCTTGAAGTGGGGTGACATCAAATGGCTGGATATCGATGACAGCGACGACATATTGGCATATATCCGGGATGATGGATATGACAAGAGACTCGTATTGTTGAACTTCAGCGACAAGGGCATCGATTTCGCCGCATATCCGGTTCAAAAGGTCATGGAAACCAACAGTCTCAGGGTAATCTATTCCACCATCCCCGGAGATACGAGTGTGGATGAGGCTCCCGATACATTTTCCTTGCAGCCCCACCAGGGACTTGTGTGTACAAGCGGATAAACTCAGAGCCTGAACAACAACTCCTCGTACCCAGGGAAAGGCCATGCATTCTTATCGGTATAGGTTTCCAGCGTATCGGCATGGGAACGAAGATCCCGCATTCTTTCCAATACCTGATCATGGTAGAATTCGGCTTGTTCCAACGTATCGTCCCCCATAGCCAATGCTTGGGCGATTGCGATGTGCAGCGCTTCTCCCGCCTTGATCGTTTCATTGAGTTCAAAGGATAGCAAACTCGCGATCTTCTCCAATTCCACGGTTGCCAGGCCGAGACCTTTTTGGCTTACGATATCGTCGACCAATTCGGAAAGATATCGGGTGACCGCCGGAACGATACTGCGTCTGGTCATCTCCACCATCACACCAGCTTCGATGTTGATCTGTTTACTGTAGATCTCCGAATACACTTCCAGTCTCGATTCCAGCTCTTCCCTACTGAAGACACAATGGCGTTGGAGCATATCGACATGTTTGGGTGCTACCAATTGCTTCAAGGCCTCCACCGTATCGGGAAAATCGGGCAACCCCCTGCGATGGGCTTCTGCGACCCATTCGTGCGAATAGCCATTTCCATTGAAGACCACCCTACGATGGGCTTTGTAGAAATCCTTGATGATGGCGATCGTTTCCTTTGTTGCATCTTGGGCACTTTCGAGCCTATTGGCAACTTCCGAAAATACTTCTGCCACGGCGGCGTTGAGCATCGTGTTGGGACCGGCCAAGGACTGCGAGGAACCCACCATCCTGAATTCGAATTTGTTCCCGGTGAATGCGAAGGGAGAAGTTCGATTGCGGTCGGTCATATCCTTGGGTAAGCCTGGAAGGGCGTTGACACCGACCTTCAACACCTCTCCATCCCGTGTCTTGTAGGGATTTCCTGTCACCAAATGTTCGAATATATCGGTCAATTGTTCACCAAGATACATCGATATGATCGCAGGAGGAGCCTCGTTTTGACCAAGTCTATGCTCATTTCCCGCGGTTGCGGCGCTTGCCCGCAAAAGAGGTGCATAGAGGTCTACAGCCTTCACCAGGCTCGCGAGCACCAGAAGGAACAGAAGATTCTCTTCCGGACTTTTTCCCGGTGATAGGAGATTTGTGCCATCATCCGTAGCGATCGACCAGTTATTGTGTTTTCCTGAACCGTTCACTCCAGCGAAAGGCTTTTCATGCAGCAAGGCCTTCATGCCATGTCGTCGTGCAACCGATTTGAGGATCCTCATCAACAATTGGTTCTGATCTATGGAGAGGTTCACCGCATCGAAAATCGCAGCGACTTCGAATTGTCCGGGAGCGACCTCCTTGTGTTGGGTCTTGGATGGGATACCCACTTTCCAAAGCTCGTAGTTCAGTTCATTCATGAAGAGGGTGACACGATCGCTGATGCTGCCGAAATAGTGGTCGTCCATCTCCTGGCCCTTTGCCGCAAGGTTGCCGAAGACAGTTCTGCCGGTAAGTTTCAAATCGGTTCTCTTCTCAAAGAATTCGCGATCGACGAGGAAGTACTCCTGCTCAAAGCCCACACACACGGTGACATGTTTCACCTGGGCATGGCCCAACGCACGCAACACCCGCAATGTTTGCCTCTCCAAGGCATCCACCGAACGAAGTAGGGGTACCTTCTTGTCGAGAGCTTGACCATTGTAGGAGAAGAATGCGGTGGGGATATAGAGTGTCTTTACTCCCTCGGTATCCCTGATGAAGGCAGGGGAAGTGGTGTCCCATGCGGTATACCCCCGGGCTTCAAAGGTCGCACGTAGCCCTCCATTGGGAAAGGAAGAGGCGTCGGGCTCACCTTGGAGAAGTTCCTTGCCGGAGAATTCCATGATCACTTTTCCCGAATTTCCCACGGTGAGGAAAGAGTCGTGCTTTTCGGCTGTGGAACCGGTGAGCGGTTGGAACCAATGGGTGTAATGGGTCACACCCTTTTCCAACGCCCACATTTTCATGGCCGAAGCAACCGCTTCCGCGACCTCCGGACTCATGTCTTGATCGCCATGTTGGATACGGACGAGTTCCGTTTGGATCGCAGTTGGGAGGAAGCGTTTCATCGCCGTTGCATTGAACAGATTGCTGGCGAAGATCTCCTCTACCGATACTTGTGAAAAGTCAGGGGCTTCTGTCATGTTCCTCTCCTATAAAAAGTGGAGCCTACTCCACAGTCACGGATTTGGCGAGATTTCGGGGTTTGTCCACATCGCAGCCCCGTTCGATCGCGCAATAATAGGCGAAAAGTTGTAGAGGCACGACCGCAAGAATCGGTACAAGGGCATCTGGGGTATCGGGAAGATACAATGTCATATCGGCAACTTCGGATATATTGGGAGTCCTCTCACACGTGATCCCAAGCACTACCGCTCCCCTTGCCTTTACTTCCTTGATATTGCTGATCATCTTCCCAACCATTTCCGATTGGGTGCACAGCGCGGTGACGAAGGTACCTTTCTCGATAAGAGCGATCGTGCCATGTTTCAATTCTCCGGCGGCATAGGCTTCGGAGTGGATGTAGGAGATCTCCTTCAATTTGAGCGAGCCCTCCAATGCGATGTTGTAGTCGAACCCCCTACCGATGAAGAAAATGTCATTTCCATGGGCAAACCGCTTTGCCAATTGTTCGACCACTTCCCGCTGTTCCAAGATCAATTCGATCTTTCGCGGGATTTTCTCAAGCTCGGCCAGATACCGTTCGATTTCATGTGGGTCCATGGTTTTACGCAATGTGGCGAGATGGACCGAAAGGAGGTGGATCACCGAAAGTTGTGCGATATAGGCTTTGGTGGAGGCTACGGCAATCTCCGGTCCTGCCCAGGTGTAGATCACATCATCGGCCTCCCTTGCAATGGAGCTCCCGACGGTATTCACGATCGCAAGTACATGGGCACCTTTGTTCTTTGCTTCCCTGAGTGCCGCCAGGGTGTCGGCTGTCTCACCCGATTGGCTTATCACCATCACGAGCGTATGTTCATCAACCAAGGGTTTCCTATAACGGAATTCTGAAGCGAATTCAACCTCCACCGGAATCTTGGCCATATGTTCGAACAGATACTTGGCCACCATTCCCGCATGGTACGCGGTGCCACAGGCGGTGATGAAGATCTTGTCGATATTGGCGACAAGGACATCGTCAAGGCCACTCCCATCGAACCGTACCGAACGTTTGTCGGGTGCGATTCTTGGTCTGATGGTATCCACCACCACCTTGGGTTCCTCCATCATCTCCTTGAGCATGAAATGCTCATACCCCTCTTTCTCAGCAGCGAGGATGTCCCAATCGGAGATGATCGGATCGATGGTGATCCTTTTCCTCTTCGCATCGTGAAATTCCACACTATTCGGAGAGATGCTGGCAATTTGGCGATCACCTAGGAAATAGAAGGTCCTGGTATGGGAAAGAAGTGCGGTGATGTCGCTTGCCACGAACATCTCTCCGTTTCCCTGTCCCACGACCAGGGGACTGTCCTGCCTGGTAGCGAACAAGGTATCGGGAACACTCTCATGCACCATGGCGATTGCAAAGGATCCCTTGAGCATGTATGAGACCCGGGACATCGTGGAAACCCCGTCTCCGTCCCACAACAGTGATGCAAGATGGGCAACCACTTCGGTATCGGTGTCGGAGACACATGCAATTCCCTTATCCGACAACCACTGTTTCAATTCGAGATAGTTTTCGATGATTCCATTGTGTACGATCGCAACGGTCCCGTCGGCACTGGAGTGGGGATGGGCATTGATCCTATTGGGAGCACCATGGGTCGCCCAACGGGTGTGGGCAATACCGGTGGTTCCGAACACTGGCCGTTCTTGCAACATACGTGCGAGGACAGCTATCCTCCCGGCTTCCTTCACAGTGGTTATGGTTCCATCTGACAAAACCGCCACTCCCGCCGAATCGTATCCGCGGTATTCAAGTTTTCCAAGACTTTCCACAAGAAGGTCAGACGCGTTCCTTTTGCCCACATAACCGACAATTCCACACATGGAGGTACTATATTGCCAATGAAGAGACGATGTCAACAATCGTTGGTACCATCATGTCTCCTTGGAGGACAATCGCTGTCTCAACGCCTCGAATGCGGCCAGGGTTTCATCCTTATCCAACTCCCTGTCTTCGATCGGGTCTTTGAATAGATCAGAGGATATTTCGGCGAGGAAACGGGAAGGAATCGATTCCACAAGCTCACGGTTGCGTTTCCGTTGCTTGCAACTGCTGATAAACAGTGCCCTTCTCGCCCTGGTGATGGCAACGTAGAAGAGTCTCCTCTCCTCCTCAAGCGAATCGGGATTCTCCTGCAAGGTCCTGGCATGGGGAACGATATGGTCTTCTACTCCTGCGAGGAACACCGTATCGAATTCCAATCCCTTCGAAGCATGCATCGTCATCAACGAGACCTTCTTTTCTTGTGTTCCATCGTCCATGCGGTCACGGGTCACCAAGGACAATCGTTGCAGGTAATCGAACACCGAGGCATCCCTGTTCTCCTCATCACGCTCCCACCTTGAGAACAATCGTATGAAGGTCTCGACACTTTTATAGCGCCAAAGGACCGCCTGGTCGTTCCCAGGATGATCGGAAGCGATATGATGTTTGTATCCGATATCCTCCATAAGCGCCTTCAATACCCCGCTTTTCCGCTTGCCTGCCGCAAAGAGCGCTTGACGATAATCACCTATGAGGCGAAAGAGGTGTTCCAAAGGTTCCTTGCGGGGATAGTCGATCTTTGCATCAGGTGAAATGACCAGACCAATGGCCGAATAGAGTGAACAGTGATGGGATTCGGCTACTTTCCTCAGCATTTTCAACGTTGATCGTCCGATTCTTCTTCTCGGAGTGTTGATGATCCTCAGCAATGCGATGTCGTCATCGACATTGGCCAACACACGGAGGTAAGCGACCGTATCCTTTACCTCTTTCCTCTCGTAGAAACTCTGTCCCCCCGAAACCGCCGTCGGAATGGATGCGAGCATGAGGGCATTCTCCATCATGGGAATGAGATGGTTGGTGCGCACGAGGATACCGAACGCATCCCAACCAACCTGTTGTTCGAACGAAATACGCCGCATTTCACGAATGATGGACTCGACTTCCTCATCCTCATCAGCCGGGTGGTGCATCACGATGCGGCCACCGGATCCGCTCTCTGTCCAGAGAGCTTTCTCCTTCCTCTGTGTGTTGTGTACGATCAGTTCGTTGGCCGCCTTCAGTATGGTGCCGGTGGAACGGTAGTTGCGTTCCAGCTTGATCTCCTTCCTCTCTGGGAAATCGGACTCGAATAGCATGATGTTGCGATAGTTGGCTCCCCGCCAGGAATAGATGGATTGGTCGTCGTCCCCGACCACACAGAGATTTCTACTCTCCTCGGCAAGGAGATGGACCATCCGGTACTGCTCAAGTGAAGTGTCCTGGAATTCATCGACCATCACATGGGTGTATTGCTGTCGGTATTCGGCCAACACCTCGGGAAACCGTGTGAACAATTCGATCGGTTTCACGATGAGATCATCGAAATCGAACGCGTTGTAGAGCGCCATATGCTCATGATACACCGCATAGAGATGAGGGACGATCTTGGCGGTGTCCCGGTTCCAATTGGCACGACCCATCTTGACTTCCCCGAAGAGATGCAACATGGCATCAAGATCGAATGCCTGTGGATCGAGATCCTCCTCCAGCATCACTTCACGTAGGAGGGAGATTCTATCCGCTCCGTCGTAGATGGTGAATTTCCGGGTATAGCCAAGCAAGTGGCAGTGACGTGCAAGGATGCGCATGCCGAACGCATGGAAGGTCGAGGTGACCAGGTTCGGCAAGTTCTCCCCTGTAAGTTGTCGAACACGACTTGCCATCTCCTGGGCTGCCTTGTTGGTGAAGGTGAGGGCGAGGATATGCTCCTCGGGAATACCCTTGCGCAACATATGTGCGATACGGTGGCAGATCATCCTTGTCTTGCCGGACCCGGCTCCGGCGATGATGAGTACCGGTCCATCGAGTGTCGAGGCAGCAATGGCCTGTTCATTGTTGAGTACCGCAAAGAGGTCGAAATCCATGTGAACAAACTCCAATATCAGATGATCTTGACGAAAATGGAACCCATACCTTCACCAAGCAGCAGTATGAGTGAAACGATGGTGGCCGACATGATCACACCAGCACTCGCTGCAAGCATGCTGTGTCGCCTGTCGAGACCGAGCACCCATGCCCCCAGAGTTCCTGTCCAGGCCCCTGTGATCGGTAGCGGGACCCCAACGAAGAGCATGATGCCCCACATCCCGTAGGTCTCCACCTTGGGACCGAGCTTCGCTCTCGCCCTGGCTACCGTATGGTCGAACACTTTGGTATAGAATATCCATTTTCCATAGAGGAAACGGTGGAAATGGGTCAAGAAGAGATATACCAGGGGAGAAACAAGAAGATTCGCTCCTGCTCCCAGCATCACCGCCTGCCATAATGGATAGCCTCGAAGATAGGCGAAGGGAATCGCTCCCCGCAACTCGCTTATGGGAGCGAGACCGAGAAAAATCGTTCCTGCCAAAGTACCCATATCCATCATGCGCTCCCTTCCTTCGTTTCTATGGTGATTGCATCGGCGGGACACACCTCGTGGCAACAGTAGCACCTGATGCACAATTTGTAGTCGGCCACAATCCCATCATCCATGTCAAGGGAAAGCGCTGTTCCGGGACAGATACGGACGCATTTGCCGCACCTGATGCACTTCCCATCGTCGAACAGCGGTTTTGGTTCCCTCTGTTGTCGACGAGTGCCGAGCGCTCTTCCGACGATAGGACCGAAAAGGGAGGAAAGCAGACGGGTCTTCGGTTCCTGTTTGATCCTTTCATAATCTGCAACCACCAGGGTGTTCGCATCGAGTAGTGGATATCCGATATCGTCGGGAGTGTTCCACCAAGTGAGATGACGATCATGCAATTCCTTCACCAATGGTACGGTAAAGGGTTCGTATCCCATGATCAACGCTTGCGCGAAATCGAGCGCGGTGGGATCGTTCGAGGCGAGCAGCAATCCCGTATGGCGAGGCTTTCCCGCAGCAGGACCATGTCCCTCCATGGATACGATCGCATCCATCACTGCAAATTGCGGAGCTATGACCGAATAGAGGCCGGCGAGCATCCGTGCGAATGCTTCCCTGGTGGGGTAGCGCATATGACATGCGCTCTTGTGAAGTCCCGGAACCATTCCGAAGAGATTCTTCACGCTTCCCGTGGCATACATGAGTTGATGGGTCTTCATCTTCGCAACCGAAACGATCACATCGACCTCTTCCATCACTTTCGGCAAGGGGAGTTTCAGTCCCAGCGTACCGGGAATCTTATACTGTTTGGGTTCTTTGGCGAATTCACACCAGGTGGCTCCCTCTTCGGCACAGACTTTGCCGATACCTGAAGTCCTGGGGATGAAACCCGGTCCATGAATTCCTGGAGAATCACCGACAAGAACTTCGGAGGCCCCCCTACGCTTGCAGAGCCGTATCAGGGAGGCCATCACCTCACCACGGGTGGTGATGGCCTTCTCCGGAACCGCATCGCTGAGTATGTTCGGTTTCAACAATACCCGTTTCCCTTTGATTGCGGGAAATTGGGCTTCGCTCAACACACGATCGAGCACCGTGTCCAATTCATCGTTTCCATAGCTGTCGCATGTGTCTATCGCAACCAAAGGATGCCGTTTCATGAAATTCTCCTGAGTAGACAGAAATATAGGGGACCTCTCCCGGCAGCGGTATCCGGCATGATGATAAAGCCGTGTTCCAGTTGCTCGGACAGTGGTTCGAAGACGGAAACCTCTTCGAACCTTTCCTCCCTTTTTTTGTAGAGTTTGCCAATCACCTGTTCGTTTTCAAGTGGAGAGATGCTGCACGTGCTGTAGAGTATGTGTCCACCGATCCTCACCGCTTCCAGTGCGGCCGCCAACATGGCGAATTGTTGGATTGCGAGTCGTTTCGAGCGTGATGGACTCCATTGTGACAGCGCCTTGGCATCCTGAAGCACATGTCGTTCAGAGGAACATGGAGCATCCAACAACACCGCATCATACCGCTGTTGTTCGTGGATACCCCACTTGGTCGCATCGTGGCTGGTGACCTTGATCCGATTCCTCATCTGTTCAGGCAAGTGTTCGTCCAACACCTTCCTGAGTCTTCCCCTACGCTGACTCGACCTGTCGTTGGAGACCATTAGAGAGGATTCCTTCATCCTGGTGGCAAGCACCAGGGATTTGCCGCCGGGTGCGGCACACATGTCGAGCACCTCGTCGGCATCCGCAACAGGGAGTGTTTTGGCGGCGATGATGGAACCTTCATCGAGATGGTAGGGCTGCAGCAACCCTTCATGATACTCGACCGGATGTGTGGGAAGGCACAAACTCGCCCTAAGAAAGGGCCATCTTGTACCATATATGTCACTGTAGAACCGGTCGAAGGACTCTTTTGCCATGCGCCTACTGTACCGTTGGAGATGAACTCTGTCCAGAACCTTCAGACAGTGAGATGCAGTAAAAATCCAAGACAGAACAGCGAACTGGCACCAACGCAGAAAAGATGCCAGACCATATGGCCATGCGGCATCCTTTTCGCCACATAGAATGCCACGCCAACGGAGTAGGTGACACCGGCGGCCAATATCCATCCGGTCAAACCTGCCGGCAGATGGGGTACGATATCGTTCCAGAAGAAGACGATCATCCACCCCATGCCCAAATAGAAGATCAGATGCAATGCCTTCAGTTTTCCCCAGAATAGTAGACTGAACAGGATTCCGATTAGCGCTACCGCCCATACCACATACAACAAGAGAAACGAAGTCGGTGTGGCGATAAAAGCGAGAATAGGAGTATATGTGCCCGCGATAAGCAGATAGATGTTGGCATGGTCCAACAATCGCAATACCCGCTTGGCATCTCCGATCGGTGCGCGATGGTAGAGTGTGGATGAGAGGTAGAGCAGCAGTAGGGTGACCGCATACACGATCATGCCGATCCATGTACTCCTGTGTGCATATTCCTGTTTCGTACCTACCACGATGGCGAGAAACACCAAAGAGGCGAGGGTGCCTACCAAATGGGAAATCGAGTTTTCCCTTTCCGATTCCACATTGGTGGCACTTTGCAGCGTAATGTGTCGTTCCAACCAGGATTGTCCATGTTTCATGGTGCAATCCTAGTCTTTTTTCCTGTTCGAGGGCAATGATACGTTTACACCAGCGATATGGTTAGGATCTACCATAGCGTTACAGTATATGCTCCAAGAAGCGTTTTGTCCGCTCCGACTTGGGGTTGTTGAAGAGATTTTGGGGAGTATCGATCTCAATGATCTCTCCCTCATCCATGAACACCACCCGGTCGGCAGCAGCGGAGGCAAACCCCATCTCATGGCTTACAATCAGCATGGTCATACCCGATTTTGCCAATGACAGCATCACATCGAGCACCTCCTTGATCATCTCAGGATCGAGTGCGCTGGTGGGTTCATCGAACAGCATCACCTTGGGATTCATCGCCAATGCCCGTGCGATCGCAACCCTCTGTTGCTGCCCTCCCGAAAGTTGGTTGGGGTGGCTGTCGGCCTTTTCGGAGAGTCCCACCCTCTCAAGAAGTTGTTTGCCCAATTTATCGGCTTCCGCCTTCTCCATATGCTTGACCTTGATGGGACCGAGTGTGATGTTTTCCAATACCGAAAGGTGGGGGAACAGATTGAAGTTCTGGAACACCATTCCGACCTCTTCCCGTATCTTTCTGATGTCGGCGTGTCCTGTGACCTCATCACCATCTATGAAGATTCGACCGGAGGTGGGGATCTCCAACTTGTTGATGGTCCTCAGAAGTGTGCTTTTCCCGCTGCCTGATGGTCCAATGATCAGCACCACCTCCCCTTGTTCTACCGACAAGGATGCGTTCTTCACCGCATGCAATGTATCTTTCGAACTGGTCAGGTAATCCTTGCAAAGATTCTCTATCCGTATCCTAGCCATGTCTATGCAACCTCTCTTCAAGTATTCCCACCAAGCGGGACAGCACCAGGGTGATCACCAGGTAGACCAATGCGACAATGAGCATCGTCTCCAGGGACAGGAAGGTCCTGGAAATATATTCCCTTCCCTTTCTGAGGATATCGCTGAGCGCGATGGTCGATACCAAAGACGAATCCTTGAGCATCGATATGAATTCATTGCCTATCGCAGGCAACACGACCTTGATGGTTTGCGGAAGGATGATGTAGCGGAAGGCCTGTCCCCTGGAGAGTCCCAAAGCGATCGCAGCTTCCATCTGTCCTTTGGGTATCGCCTGGATTCCTGCCCTGACGATCTCCCCCATATAGGCCCCGAAACAAATGGACAGGGCTGCCACCGCGGCGGACATGCCCTCGATCTGAAAGATCCTTCCCATCGCGTAATAGATGAAGATCAGCTGTACCAGAAGGGGAATCCCACGGATGAATTCCACATACACGCCACTGATCATATTGACCACGCGACTTTTGGAAACGGCACCCAAACCGGTGAATAGACCGATGATCATTGCTCCCATGATGGCGAGAATCGTCACTTGGAAGGTGGTGGGAGCCCCTTTGATGACCACTAGGAATATCGATCTATATGGATCCGGGACGAAGATCACCAACGAAGAGAGCAATGCGATTGCAAGGAAGAAGGTGATCCTCCAGGCGTTGAAGACATTGTTGTCGTTCTTGTTTGGGATCAACACTCCGTCGGTCATTTGGATTGCCGTCGGTTTCTTTCCATTCTCATGACGATCCTTCGACACGACTTTCGCTACGAGCGAAGGATTTGGCTTATAGGAGGATTCCGATATGTGCTTCTGTTCCATGGTGCCTCTACAAATGGGTGAACCGAAGCGTAGACTTACGCTCCGGTTCCCGTTCTCGCATGTTCGTTGGTTCTACAGGATGTTCCACTTGGCCTTCAACTCGGCGATCGTGCCATCGGCTTCGAGCGCGGCAAGATTTTCGTTGATGATGGTGAGCAACTCGGTGTTGCCTTTCTTCACCGCCATGGCGATCTGTTCGACATCACCGGCGAGTGAACCTGCGCTCTTGAGCTTGTTTTGGTAGTTTTCATTGGCCAGGACGAAATCACTGGCAATAATGGAATCGGCTACCACGGCATCGAGGTTGTTGTTCAACAGGTCTTCAACAGCAAGTCCGATCTCATCATAGGCCTTGACGGTGACACCTGCGATCTTTTCCACAGCGAAGTTGCCTGTGGTACCGATCTGTACGCCTATCGTCTTGCCTGCAAGATCCTTTTCACCTTTGATCGAATTGTTGTCAGAGTTCACCACGATGGATTGGGTGACTTCAAGGATGGGAGTGGTGAAGTCCATGGTGGCTTTTCTTTCTTCCAACACGGTGACACCCGATGCGACCGCATCATATGCTCCATTGGCGAGTCCTGCGAAGATTCCGTCCCAAGCGACGTTCCTCACTGTCATCGGAATTCCCGAACGCTCGCTCATCGCTGCGATCAGATCGATCTCGAAACCGACAATCTCTCCATTCTCATCGACGAACTCAAGCGGTGGCCAGGTACAGTCGGAACCGAACACATAGCCTTCCTTCTCCTTGTCTCCAGCTGCGAAGAGCATGGTCATGGAGACCAACAGCAGGATACCCAACAACATGGCTTTTTTCATAGCAACCTCCAAAACATTACAGATTGCCAAAAGTTACATAATTATACAGCCAATGTCAATGAGATTTGCATAAATATTCATAAAATGAGCGTAAAAAGAATTCCGTTTGTGAATCCAACCACCATTCCACCCAAAACTTGGATAAAACTGTGTCCCAGCATGGTCTTGAGGTTCTCGGGAGTAAACTGCCCATCCTCATGGATCTGGGCAAGCAAACGGCTCCATTCGTTGATCACTTCGGCCTGTTTTCCCGCTGCCCGTCGTATACCCATCGCGTCGTGCATGATGATGAGGCTGAAGGTAAGGCAAATGGCGAAGGCGAGACTGGATACTCCTTCTGTGATGAAGACACTGGTGCACAGTGCGACCACCATGGCGGTATGGGAGGAGGGCATGCCACCTGTACTGAAGAACAGTTCCGGTTGGAATCTGCGCTCAAACGGCCAGATAAGGAAAGGCTTGAGGAATTGGGCTACGAATGCAGCGGCGAGCGCAGCTACCAGTGGCCTGTTCGAAAGCAGTATCTCCATGATGATACTGTACCCCATTTCGAGATTGTTCGGCAATATGGCGAAAATGGCTTGCATCCCATGGTGGAAGTTGGGTACAACACGAACATGGATCATTCACGTGAATCTTCGGTGCAATCCGCGATCATCAACAGTGCCTCGTTTTTCGCACAATTCGCGATCTCCATGGTGAATCTAGCTCTTGTATACCATCTGAGGGTGAAATTTTCATTGTCGGCCCAAATGGTGGGACTTTCGGCAGCCATCTATACCACCACGTATTTCTTGTGCTGTCTTGTCCTGGGACGATTGGCATCGCATCTCAAACCACGACATAGTGTGGAATTGTCGATGTTGGGGATGGCTGGTGCGACCGCGATCGTCATTGCGACCGACCGTGTGTCGATCGCGTTCATGGCACTTGTGCTCTATGGCGTGTCGATGTCCTTTCTGTGGCCACAGATCGAAGGGTGGTTGGCCAGAGGCAAGGAAGGTCGGTCACTCAACAAGGCCACCAGTAGCTTCAATGTGGCGTGGAGCGTGGGAGCAGCCCTCTCGCCGTACCTTACCGGGGTGCTGTTGGAACGCTCGACAGGTGCGGCGCTCTTTGCAGGACTGCTGTTGTTTGTTGCGGTATTCCTACTCATCCTCCTTTCGACGTATCTGGTGCCGGGTATTCGGGCAGTGGTATCCGAAAGGCACAATCTCGACATCTCCTCGGCAGTGGACGCGAGTACACCGCTGAGGTTCCTCTCATGGGCCGGGGTACTCACCGTGTATGCCTCATTGGCGGTGACACTCACCATCTTCCCCATGCATGCGATGGACAACCTGCCGTTTTCCGAATCGATGGTGGGGTTTCTTCTATTCGTAAGAGGGATGTCCACCGTGGTGATGTTTCTGTTGATGGGAAAAAGCAGCATATGGCATTTCAAACGAAAACTCGTGCTTACGACCCAAATGCTTGTCGCGTTGGTATGTGTGGTGGGGACACGAATGACATCCTTGGTTTCCCATGTGATTTTCTTTTTTCTCTTTGGGGTGCTGTTCGCCATGTCCTATTCCTACAGTATCTTCCATGGAGCTTCCGGTAGCGTGAACAGATCGCAACGGATGCTCATCCACGAAGTGTTGCTGACCATCGGAACGGTACTGGGTTCGTTGGTCGGAGGAACGGTCTACCAACACTTCGGGTTTGCCGAAGTGCTCCTTGCCTGCGCCGTATTGGTGATGGTGCCAGTGGTGTACAGCATGGTCAGAAAGGTCGTTGGTTAGTTCGTCCCCTGTACCAAACCGATGTTTTCAGGCATTATTGACATAATCCAAAAATCGAGGAGTGAAGCATGGGTGCAACATTGACATACAAGATATTGCGTGAGCATTTGGTTGAAGGCGAACTGCAGGCCGGTAAGGGTATCGCCATACGCATCGACCAAACGCTTACACAGGATGCCACGGGAACAATGGCGTACCTGCAGTTCGAATCTTTGGGTTTGGACAGGGTGAAGAATGAACTTGCGGTGAGTTATGTGGACCACAACACGATCCAAGTCGGATTTGAAAATGCCGACGACCACAAATACCTTCAAAGCGTTGCCCAAAAATATGGTATCGTATTCAGCCGTCCCGGCAATGGAATTTGCCATCAGGTCCACCTGGAACGTTTCGGGGCACCGGGAAAAACCCTGTTGGGTTCCGATTCCCATACACCGACCGGAGGTGGTCTTGGTATGATCGCCATCGGAGCGGGAGGACTCGACATCGCGGTTGCCATGGGGGGAGGTGCGTTCCATCTCGTCGCACCCAAAGTGATCGGGATACGTCTTACACGGAGGCTTCGTCCTTGGGTATCGGCGAAGGATGTCATCCTCACTGTATTGGAACGTTATGGGGTGAAGGGCAATGTGAACTGTGTATTCGAATACACGGGGCCGGGTGTGGATACCCTTTCGGTTCCCGAGCGGGCGACCATCTGCAATATGGGAGCCGAATGTGGCGTCACCACCTCGCTGTTCCCATCCGACGAACTCACACGAAAATTCCTCAAGGCCCAGGGGAGGGAAGACTCTTTCCGTTCCATTGCGGCTGATGAGGATGCGACCTACGATGATGTGTTCGAGTTGGACCTCGGAACTGTGGTACCCAAGACCGCAGCTCCCCATTCTCCAGGCAATGTCGTGGATGTGCAACAGTTGAAGGGGATGAAAGTGGATCAAGTGCTTATCGGCAGCTGTACGAACAGTTCGTATGCCGAACTGCATCGGGTGGCCGAAATCCTCGATGGACACACCGTCTCTACCGATGTGAGTCTGGGAATCGCTCCGGGATCGAGGGAAGTGATGTTGATGCTCTCACGCGAAGGTTCGCTCGGGAAACTCATCGCAGCCGGAGCACGAATACTGGAAAGTGCCTGTGGATTCTGTATCGGCAACCACCAGAGCCCAGGTTCCGATGCAGTCTCGTTGCGCACAAACAATAGGAACTTCGAAGGAAGAAGCGGCACAAAAAGCGCCCAAGTCTATCTGGTGAGTCCGGAGACAGCCGCACTTGCAGCGATAACAGGTGAATTCGTGAATCCGCTTTCCGATCATGGAATAACCTATCCCGCGCCGGTGGATCCCGATGCCTTCATCGTAGACGATGGAATGTTGGTGTTTCCTCCAGAAGATGGATCGAAAGTGGATATCTTGCGTGGACCGAATATAGGCGAACCGCCGAAGAGCGAACCTTTGGCGGATGAACTGGAAGGTGTGTGCACACTGAAGGCGGGTGACAAGATCACCACCGACCACATCATGCCCGCCGGTGCCAGACTGAAATATCGTTCCAATATTCCCGCCTATGCGAAATATACCTTCGAGGGAGTCGACCCCACATTCCATGATCGGGCCATGGTGAATAGGAACGAAGGCAAGGCCAACTTTGTGGTTGCCGGTGTCTCGTACGGCCAGGGTTCGAGTCGTGAACATGCGGCTATCTGTCCGATGTATCTCGGAGTGAAGGCGGTGATCGCCAAATCGTTCGAGAGGATCCATCAAGCCAACCTCTGCAACTTCGGGATATTGCCATTGGAATTCGTCGATGAGGACGACTACACCAACATCGACCAAGGCGATGTGTTGAAACTTTCGGCCATCCACAATGCCTTGCAGCGGATGTTGGCGGAAGGAACTCCGATCATGCTGCACAATGTCACCAAAGGCATCGATATTCCATTGGTGGCAAGGATCACCGCCAGGCAGCATGAATTGCTCACCTATGGTGGATTGTTGAACCATACCAAGCGGTAATGTGAAACAGCCTGTCTTGCATCATACAAGACAGGCTGTCGTTCAACGATCGCTCAAGTTCTGGACTTTTCTCACGTATGGTCCATCGTAGACCTGACGAGGTCTTCCTATCTTCCCATACGGATCCTTCTTCCATTCCAACCAGTGGGCTATCCAACCGGGCAATCTGCCCATGGCGAACATGCAGGTGAACATGTTGGTGGGGATTCCCATCCTCCTGAAGATCAATCCGGTGTAGAAGTCGACATTGGGATACAGACTCCTCTCCTTGAAATAATCGTCGTTGACCGCGGCATCCTCGAGTTCCAAAGCAAGGTCGAGCAAAGGATCATGCTCGCCATCCTCCGATAGGACTTCCTTGCAAAGACGCTTCGCTATCTTGGCTCTCGGATCGTAGGTCTTGTAGACACGATGTCCGAATCCCATCAAAAGGATTTCCTTGTTTTTCGCCTTTTTCACAATGTCCTGGGCAGTCCATCCGTTGGCATGGGCTGTTTCGAGCATCTCGATCACCGCCTGGTTGGCTCCACCATGTTTGTATCCCCAAAGGGCACAGATGCCTGCAGAGATCGAGGCATAGAGGTTGGCCTCACTGCTCGCGATCAACCTCACCGCGGTCGTCGAGCAGTTCTGCTCATGGTCCGCATGAAGGATGAGCAACTGGTTGAGTGCCTTCACATGCAACGGATTGATCTGGTATTCGATCACCGGAGATTTGAACATCATGTTGAGGAAGTTCTCACAATAGCTGTACTTGTAGGAAGGGTTGACGAACTCCTGTCCCTTCATGTGACGGTAGGTGAATGCAGTGATGGTACGAATTTTCGATACCAGACGAGTCACCGCGAAGTCGACCTGCAGCTCAGGATCGATATCATCCATCTCGGGATAGAATGCCGAGAGGGATACCGACATGGCCGCCAGCACCGACATCGGATGGGCATCGAAGGGATAACCTCTGAAGAAGCTCTGCATATCGAAATGCAACAACGACTCCTTGTTGAGCAATTCGGCATAGTGTTTCCTCTGTTCGGCATTCGGCAGCTCACCTTTGATGAGAAGGTAGGCGACCTCGACGAAATCACAATTTTCCACCAGATCCTCGATATCGTATCCACGGTAGCGAAGGATGCCCTGTTCGCCGTTAACATAACAGATGCTGCTGGTACAACTGCCCGTATTCACAAATCCCGGATCATAGGTGATGTAACCGGTCTCCTTGCGCAACGAGTGGATATCTATCGATTTCGCACCCATGTTGTCGGTGATGACCGGAATCTGTATCGGTTCCTTGTCAGGTAACGATAATGTGGCGAATTCCTTGTTGATCTCCATAACGCCTCCTTTTGGTGTGGTGGATCACGTGCTATTGCGACGTGCCGTTGAGTTTGTCGAGTGCCAATACCAGCGCTTGTGTTCCCAGATTGCCTCCACCCGAGCCCTGCAGTGCGATGTATAGCTGCTGGACCAAAGCGAGACCGGGAAGCGCAAGTCCCATGTTCCTGGATTCCTCCAAGGCGATCCCCATATCCTTCACGAAGTGGTCGATCATGAACCCCGGATTGAAATCATCTTGTAGCACACGTGGTGCGAGATTGTCCAGTGTCCAGCAACCAGCCGCCCCTTTGGATATCGTATCCACCAGAGTCTTCCCATCGAGGCCCGCCCTGCGGGCATACAACAATGCCTCCGATACTCCTATCATCGTTCCTGCGATTACGATCTGGTTGCACATCTTGGTATGCTGTCCCGATCCCGGTTTCCCCTGCAGCACATGTGACTTGCCCATCTTTTCAAAGAACGGGTTCAATGTGGCGAAGCTGGCTTTGTTGCCGCCGGCCATGATGGAGAGTGTGCCGTTGCGGGCTCCCACATCTCCACCGGAAACCGGAGCGTCAATGCTGTCGCATCCAAGCTCGACCGCCCTTTCGTTGATGCGAAGGGCGAGCGAAGGTTTGGTGGTGGTCATGTCAACGAAGATGGTACCTTCCTGGGCATTGGCGAACAATCCGTCGGGACCGAAATAGACCTGTTCGACATCCGAAGGATGTCCTACTATCGTGAAGATGAGTTTCGCGTTGCGCGCGATTTCGGCAGGGCTGTCCACAGCAATCGCCCCTTCTTCTACGAGTGGGTCTGTTTTCGATTTCGTGCGATTGTAGACATATGTCTTGGATGCGAGGGGAAGTATATGGTGGCACATCCACCGTCCCATGACTCCCGTCCCGATCCATCCGACTACAGGTATTTCGTCAACTTGCTTCATTTTGGGCCTCCTGTCTGATGTGGGTAGCGTCCATGGTACCCGATAACTTGTGAAAAGAAAATAGTTGGACAATCATTGCGTGCAAGACGATGATATGGTAGATTCTGACCATACCGGAGTAGATATGGAAGAAGATTCCCGTACGATCCCATTGGATGAGGAAATTTCGGATATTGCCGATTTCTTCAAGGTTTTCGGTGATTCGACTCGCTTGAAGATCCTGTTTCTCCTCGAACAGGGAGAGTTGCCCGTGCATAGGATCGCAGATTCGCTTTCGATGCAACAGTCCACCATCAGCCAGCAGTTGAAGTTGCTGAGGGTCTCCCGTCTTGTCCGACATCGAAAGGATGGTAGGAACATCTACTACAGGCTGAATGACGATCATATCGCCCGTATCCTTTCGATGGGAGTCGAACACTACGAAGAAACCCTCGGTTGAAGACCTACTTCTCGTCCAAGGCTTTCGCCTTGAGCCAATAGTGGTGGGCCTGCAACCTGATTCCATTGATGTTGATGAAGCCTTTGCAATCAACCGGTTGGTATCCTCCCGACACCTCCATGCTACCGAGTGCCTCGTTGTAGAGGGAGTAGGGGCTCGATACGCCGGCACCGATGAGATTCCCTCTATAGATGGCGACCTTGGCGGTTCCAGTGATAAGTTCCTGACTCTTGTTGAATGCGGATGACAAGAAATCGAACTCAGGACTGAACCAATAGCCATTGTAGATCAGCTCGGCGAATTTCGGCATCAGCATATCGCGGAGGTGCATCACCTCCTTGTCCATGCAGATCCCCTCCAGATCCCTGTGGGCGAACCAGAGGATGGTACCCCCGGGAGTCTCATACACGCCCCTGCTCTTGATTCCGACATACCGGTTCTCCACCATGTCGACCCTTCCGACCGAATTCATGTGTCCGATGTCATTCAAATACAGGAACATCTCCAGAGGATCGGTATATGTCGTACCGTTGTTCTCATTCACCACCTTCACGGGGATACCGTCCTCGAAATCGATCGCAAGGACCGTCTCCTCATCGGGTGCATCCTTGGGAGAGACCGTGTGGCTGAATACCTCGGGAGGACAGCGGAGGGCAGGATCCTCAAGTATTCCCGCTTCATGACTGATATGGAGAAGGTTTTCATCCTCACTATACGGTTTCTTGGTGGATGCCTTCACGGGAATGCCATACTTTTCGGCATATGCGATCATGTGGGACCGACCTTCGAATTCGGAGAGCCATTCGGGATCTTTCCAAGGTGCGATGATCTTCACTTCCGGCATCAGGGCATAGTAGCCCAACTCGAACCGCACCTGATCGTTGCCTTTCCCTGTGGCTCCATGGGCCACATAGAGTGTTCCCTCTTTTCTGGCGATCTCTATATGGCGTTTCGCGATGATCGGACGGGCGATGGAGGTTCCAAGCAGGTATTTTCCTTCATACATGGCATTGGCCTTCAATGCATGGAAAATGTAGTCGGTGACCAGCTCTTTTCTCAGGTCCTCAACGTAGACTTTCGAAGCTCCTGTGGCGAACGCCTTCTTTTCGATTGCATCGAAGTCTTCCTTCTGTCCGACGTTGGCCACATAGGCGATCACGTCGAAACCTTTGTTCACCAACCATTTTAAAATAACGGAAGTGTCCAAACCACCACTGTATGCCAGTATCACTTTTTCTTTTGCCATAATTGCACCTCATTGCGCCAATGCGCATATACTTTCATATATGTCCTGGAATATTGCATAAAAATAAAATAATTACAAGCTATTTTTGTATAAATATGCATTAAGATATGTTCAAGATACGGAGGAGCCGACCGGATGGAGTTCTATCACGAGGTTGTCGTCCCCAGTAAGTTCAGGCAAGGGGAGGGGAAGGTTACGCAAATAGGGTGTATCTTCATTCTCTCGGTACAATTCAACCTTCACCGAATATTCATACGCGGGAGAAATATCCCTCGGATCGTAGCGCAGGATGAAATTGACAGGAAAGAGTTGGGGATTTCTGATGCTTTGTCGCACAATGGGGACGCTTTGGCGGGAAGCGAGATTGGTACCCAAAAGGGTGATCTCCATACGCACTCTCGAAGGGAAGTAGAGGTTGTTGGGATACAATACCGTTCCACCGATTATCCTATACGGAATGCGTTCGAAATCGGGTGTGGCCACCTGATCAACAGTAGTGGTGCATCCGGCAAACATGAGAAGTAGAATGATGGTAACGCACAGTTTCTTTGCCATATCGGTAACTAGTTCAATCCACATGTGATCCTTTGGTGCATACTATACCGCAATGGGCAGCGACAGAAAAGGGTTGTCGGTTCATTATATGACAATATGATATCATTAATATGCATTAAAAAGTATAAATATACTAAAAATATGCAATAAAATATAAAAAGTTGTTGCATTTCCAATATATTTCAAACTAGACTGGAGTTTGGTTGACACTTTGGAAAAATTCGCATACATACATTTATATTACAGGAGAAGTGTGATCATGGTACAAATGCCTTTCTTGAAGCCTGGAGACGAGAAAAAAATTTTGACGGATCATGGAATCCGTCCATTGAACCACCGTGTTGCCGTATACCGGTATCTGGTCGAACATCCGACGCATCCTACCGCAGACGATATCTATGGAGACCTGAAGAAATACATGGCCTCCATTTCCCGCACCACAGTCTACAATGTCCTCAACCTACTTTGCGACCACAATGTCGTAAAGAGAATTGCGATCGAGAAGAATGAGATGCGCTACGACGCGAACATGAGGAATCATATTCATTTCAAATGTTCCGAATGTGGTGGAGTCTACGATCTCCATTCGGTGGTGTTTCCGGAAGTGCGTGTCCCGGATGGGTTCTACATCGAAGATGTCCAGGTGAACATCACCGGACGTTGCCCATCGTGTGAGGCCATCGCACTTTAGAAACATTTCCTCGTCAAAAAATACTATTCTCAAGATTGGGGCCATCCTCCGCTAGGAAGATGGCCCATATCTTGGTGAAACCATTCGATCAGAACGCGCTGTCCTTACCGTAGAGTATCGTGAAGTAATCCATATCGGTCGAGAATACCTTGTTCAGGGTCGGTATGGTCTTTTTATAGGATTCCAAGGTTCTCCACAAGGTGAAGAATTCGGGATCCTGTTCATAGGCCTCGGCATAGATTTGGGTAGCCTTGGCATCCGCCACACCCTTGATCTTCTCCGATTCGGCATAGGCTTGGCTGAGGATACTCTTCTTGTCGTTCTCCGTCTTACCTACCCAATTGGCCTGCTGCCCTTCACCATAGGAGCGATATGCTTCGGCAATCTGGTTCCTCTCCTTGATCATTCTCTGATACACACTCTGTGTCAGGTCGTCACTGTACCGGATCTGACGAATCACGATGTCTATCACCTCGATACCGAACTCCTTGGTGAACTGACTCGCCATGGCGAGCATCTGTTGGCTCAATCCTTCACGTCCGATATTTATGGATTCCTGTTGCGTTTCCGTTTTGGTGAGATTGCGCAACTGTTCGGCATCCTCGAGGTTGTCGACATTCTGCACCTGTTCGACCACTTGCATGTTGTTGATCTTATTGGAGTTCCTCACCGCCTCGTTGAGGAAATTCTCACTGATGATCGTACGTATGGTCGAATCGATGACATCATTGAGACGAAGGATCGCATTCGGAAGCGTATTCACCGATTGGTAGAAGAGTGCGGGATCGTTTATTCTCCAACGTGCGGTGGTGTCTACCCAAATGAATTGGTTCTCCTTCGTAGGAATCCTCTGGGCATCACCATCCCAGCTCATGATCTTCTTGGGGTATTTGACCACGGTATCCACAAGCGGCACCTTGATCTTCAGACCTGCGTCCATATGTGTGTTCACAATCCTACCGAATCGGGTCACCACTGCGACTTCTCCTTCCTGGAGAATGAAGAATGGGCCGAGAAGAAGGAACACCACCAGAAGGACAAATATCACGACAAGTGTGGTTGCAAGCTTTTTCATTGGACACCTCCCTGAACGTTGTTCAAGTTGCTGATGGGTAGGAAGTTCTCCAACTCCTTGTCTATGAGTGTGAGTGTGCCGTCATCGGCGTTCTTCAAAATGTCTTCCATCGTCTCGATGTAGAGACGACGGGCTGTGATATCCTTGCTCATCTCATAGGCTTCGAGCACCGACTTGAAGCGGGCGACATCACCGGTTGCGTTGTTCACACGTTCGGCGGCGTATCCTTCGGCGACCTGGATCAACTGGGATGCTTCACCTTGTGCCCTCGGAATCTCACGGTTGTACCGTTCCTTTCCCTCATTGATCAGTCGGTTCATGTCTTGGATGGCTTTGTTGACATCCTCGAACGCATCCTGGACCTCTCCAACAGGAGGTACGATATTCTGCAACTTGACCGTCACGATCCGAATACCAAGACCATAGGAATCAAAGGCCTTTTGCATTCTCTCCTGCGATTCGATCTCTATCGCGGTCCTTTCACTCGACATGATCGCGAGAATCGGAAGGTCTCCCACCAACTGGTTGATCACGCTTTGGCTGATATCCCTGATCGTCTTGTCACGTTCCTGGACATTGAACAACCATTTCGCGGGGTCTTCTATCCGATACTGAATGATCCATTGCACATCCACGATATTCAAATCTCCGGTGAGCATGATCGATTCCCCCGCGGAGGAACCCGATGGAGTGCTCATGAACATGGAATTGTAGTTTTGTGGCGATGTGGTTTGCCCGAATGTCATGGTTTGTACGACTCTCGTGGGAATATTGTAGTTCCTGTCGATTCCCAACGGAAGCTTGGTCTGGAGACCGGGCCCCACGATCCGGTTGAATTTTCCGAATCTCAGCACCACGGCCTGTTCAGTCTGATCCACCACGAAGAAGCTGCTCATCACCAGTATGAAGAGTATCACTACCCCCACCGCTGCGATGATCAGTTTCGGACTGATGTGGAATGGATTGCGGGACGATGTGCCCGAACTGTTCATTATTGATCTCCTCCTTGGCAAGCAGTCCTTGCCTGTTCCTTAAATGTAGCCCAGATGATTGTCATCGTCAATGAATCGGAACAAACGTCCATGCAATTGAAAAAAGGTCCTTTCGGGGGTATAGTGGTCAGCATGAAAAAACGATTGATTACCTCAGCGCTCCCCTATGTGAACAATATCCCCCATTTGGGGAATCTGGTGCAGGTCTTGTCGGCCGATTGTTTCGCACGATTCTGCCGATCCAAGGGATACGAGACACTCTACATTTGTGGAACGGATGAATATGGCACGGCCAGTGAGACCCGGGCCTTGCAGGAGGGTGTCGAACCCAGGGAGCTTTGCGACCGTTACCATGTGATCCATCGCGACATCTACCGATGGTTCGAGATCGACTTCGATTCGTTCGGACGCACCAGCAGTCCCGAACAAACCGAGATAGTCCAGGATATCTTCAAGAAAGTCGATGCCGCCGGTTACATCCGACCGGCAGAGATCGAACAGCTCTTCTGTGAGCACGACCAACGGTTCCTCGCCGACCGATTTGTGGAAGGCACCTGCCCGAAATGTGGATCCCCGGGAGCACGGGGAGACCAGTGCGATGCCTGTGGAACCTTGCTCGATCCCACCGACCTCATCGATCCGGTTTGCGGTGTATGTGGGAACACTCCTGTGCTCAAGAAGACCAAACACCTCTATATCGATCTTCCCAAAGCACTTCCCTTGCTTGAGAAATGGTTGGACAAGGCCTCTGTGGAGGGTTTTTGGGCCCGCAATGCCATTCAGACCACCAAATCGTGGATTCGCGACGGTCTGAAGGAACGTGCGATCACACGTGATCTGAAATGGGGCATACCGGTACCGAAGGAGGGTTTCGAGGACAAGGTGTTCTATGTGTGGTTCGATGCCCCCATAGGTTACATCTCCATTACCGCCGCCCATACACAGCAATGGAAATCATGGTGGCACAACCCCGAAGAGGTGGAACTGTTCCAGTTCATCGGAAAGGACAATATTCCCTTCCACACCGTCATCTTCCCCACCACATTGCTCGCAACCGGTGAAAAGTGGACGATGTTGCACCACATGTCCTCCAGCGAATATCTCAACTACGAGGGAGGCAAGTTCTCCAAGAGCAAAGGTATCGGAGTGTTCGGCAACGACGTGCAGGAAACCGGTATTCACCCCGACATGTGGCGTTTTTACATGTTCTACAACCGTCCCGAGAAAGCCGATGTGCTGTTCACATGGAAGGACTTCCAGGAAAAGGTGAATGGAGAATTGATCGGCAACCTTTCGAATCTGGTGAACCGTACCTTGACCTTCATCCATCGCTTCTATGATGGAAAGGTTCCCGAAGGTACCATAGACAACATGCTTGCGAAGGAGATCATGTCCAAGGAACATGAAATCGACGATCTGCTTGAACATGCCGAATTGAGGGAAGCCCTGAGAAGGATCTTCGCCCTCTCATCGATCGGAAACAAGGCGTTCCAGGACGGTGAGCCTTGGAAGACGAGGAAGGAGGATCCCGCGTCGGCGGCGACATTGTTGAAGACCTTGCTGTATCTCATCAGGGATCTGGGTATCCTCATCGAACCCTACATGCCCGCCACCTCGAAGCGTTTGCTGGGCTATCTCGGCAACAGTGGCGCCACATGGAATCAAATCGGTTCGTTCACCGGAATGGGAGAATTGGAGAAACCCGACTATCTTTTCACGAAGTTGGAGGACGATCTCATCGAAACCATGAGGACAAGATACGCGGGAAGTCAGGAATCACGCAACGAGGAGAAGCAACAGATGCAGGATCAGGAATCGAATATCGAAACACCGGCACAAACTTTCGCCAACAAGGTCACCCTCAAGGTGAGCAGGATAGTGGATGTGCAGCGTCACCCGAACGGAGACAAACTCTATATAATTCAGGTCGATACGGGGGAGGAGGAACCCACCACCATAGTGTCGAGCATCGTCCCGTATTATACAGAGGACCAGTTGCTCGATAGGAACATTGTCTTGGTGCAGAATTTGAAACCGGCCAATTTCCGGGGAGTGAAGAGTAGGGGCATGCTGCTTGCCGCCAGTGATCCGAATGCGGAACCACATTCGACCTGTGAAGTTCTTTTCGCGGATCAATTCGCCGTAGGTACGGAATTGAATCCCGAAGGTATCGAGACTCCCGAAGGACCGAGGAGCCAAGTGAAGGCCGACCAGTTCTTCTCCCTGCCGCTCTACACCGAGGGAGGTGTGGTGAAGATCGATGGAAAAGCGATCGCATCCGAAGGCACCCCGCTTGTGGCGACACGGTATACCGAAGGGGAAGTTGGTTGAACCCATGGGTAAGGTGGAAGTATCCAGGGTAGGGTTGGATAAGCTCGATCCTACATGGAATCCATTCCAGAGCCAGTTCTGGGCTTTGGCGAAACGGCCCTCCGGATGGAGGGCTTTCGCCTTCTCGTACACAGCAGAAGGAGCCGATGGTTCTCCGACCACATCGGTGATGCTTGTCTTGGTGAGGCGACTGTTTCTCGGCATGAGGTTGGCATATGTGCCGTTCGGACCACCTGTGGACATCTACGCCGATGAACCTTCGACGCAATTGCAAGTGCTTTCCGCCGCACTCAAACCGCTTATGCCGAAGGGAACCGCATTCATTCGCTATGATCTTCCTTGGTTCGATGACGGTCCTCCCCCCACAGTAACAGGGAAAGGCCTGAAAACCTGTCGCGAATCCGTGCAACCCGAAGGTACATCCAGAATAGACCTCACTGTTGGGTTTGAGCAAGTCCGGTCACAATATCGTGAGAGGGCACGAAGAAACATTCGAAAGGCGAGGGCGCATGGCATCACGGTGAAGAGATGGGACGGATCGTCCGCCACGTTCGAGCAATGGTACCAGGTGTATCTGGAAACGGCACGAAGGGACGGATTCACCTCCCGACCAAGCTCCTACATTCTGCACCTGCTCCAAATGGAGACGAAGGACATCACCACCCACCTCTACCTTTCCCATCTCGGAAACAAGGTGAATGGTGGAGCGCTTGTCATCTCTTCCGAATCGGTGGCGGTCTACCTGTTCGGTGCCTCATTGCGGGTGGAGGGTTGTTCCCCCTCATATCTCTTGCAGGATGTGGCCATAGGGGAATCTTGTGAAAGGGGTTGTGCGATATACGACCTGTACGGGATAAGCGGACCGGAAGGTAGGGGTGCCCACCTCGATGGGTTGAGGCTGTTCAAGCGGGCGTTCGGAGGATATGTGGGCTATCGTCCACCATCGGTCGATTTCGTGTATCGGCGCTTCATCAGATTCATTTATGCCACAATCGAGGATATTCGTTTCAAACTACATAGGAGAAGACACCCTAAGAGGATGAGCCAACAGTATTCGGTCGGTCATGAGGACTGAGCCTCCTGCGATTCCCCAAGTGACTCGTACAGTTCCCTGAACTGATCACCCCGATCGAACTCATGTCGGAACAAGCCGAAGGAAGCGGCTCCCGGGGAAAGGATCAACGCCACATTGGGCAGCATCGCGGTATCTTCCAACGCATGTCGATACGCTTCGTCGAACGCCTCCTTCATCGACCGATAGGGGCCTTTGTAGGGAATCCTTTTCATGGTAAGAAAGGGAATGAGTTTGTCGGTGGTGAAGGAACCGTCCAGAAGGTACACTCCGGAGGCATTCGAGACGGCCGCCAAGATCCCGTCCGGTTGGAGATTCTTGTCGGTTCCGCCACAAATGAGGTGGTACGGCCATGGACAGTTGCCACATGAGAAGGATACGGCTTCCGGGATGGTTGCGGATGAATCATTGATGAACACCACCCGATTCTTCACTCCGAGCTGTTCCTGCCGATGGGGGACTCCACGAAAGGTAACCAATGCGGCGGCGATTTGTTTCACTCCAAGACCGAGACTTCGACAAATGGACCACGCTGTTCTAATACGCTTCTCAATGGTTTCCGCTCCCAGGAAACTCTCGGTCGTCCGCACCTGTTTTGCATTCACTTGGGGATTTTCCACCAATTCGGCATACAGGTCCCGTGGAACGATCATTCTTGTGGTTCGTGAAGTGAACAACAGCCATTTGTCGTCCTTGTAGGATTTGAAATCGGCATATTTGTTCAGATGGTCCGGAAAGAGGGAAGTGAGGGCGATGAGACGAAATTTCGGCGCCTCTTTTCCCACGGTGCCGTACAGGTCCCTGATCTGCCAACTGGACAATTCGCAGATGAGATACTCCGGCAGGGCTTCACCTTTTTTCAGCCGTTGCTCAAGCTGTGAAAGTACCGAGAATCCGCTGATTCCCATATTCCCCATTTGGATGGCTTCATGTCCCGATGAGTTCAATATATGGGTAACAGCGGCTACCGTGGTGGTCTTTCCCTTGGTACCTGTGATCGCGAGCTTCTTGATCTGATCGACAATGGGTGAAGCCATGATGAAGGCGATGTCAGTGGTGATGCGCTTTGCCATCCGCAGATAATTGCTGTCGGGTGCCACCGCCGGATTCTTCACCACCAGATCGGCCCACAGGAAGTCCTCTTCACGATGTTGGCCACATACCAACATGGCTCCCTTCTGCTTGAGGATCTGTACCGGACTGCCCAACTCCTCTTCTGTCCTGAGGTCTGTGATGCGCACCTCATCACCATGGTCGAGGAAGTAGCTCGCCGAGGCATATCCTCCTCCGACTATACCCAATCCAAATACCAGTACACGCATAGTGATCGCATTGTACCTGTATATGTAAAGTCTCACAAGAGATTGAATCGATTTTTTTCAAAATCCGAACACCCCTTGACGTTCTTGTCGCATGTGCGCATAATGGTGCGGTAATTACAACACACCAATTGGTTATCTTAACGATTAAGGAGCTCTATCGTGCCTTGTGGAAGAAAAAGAAAGAAGCATAAGATTGCAACTCATAAGCGAAAGAAAAAGCTGAGGAAGAACAGACACAAGAACAAGAAGTAATGTGTCGTGCAATCATCGTGAAACCGCCGGTCGCTCCGGCGGTTTTTTCTGGTTTCCCATCACCTTGACATGTCCGAACCCCTTGTGATAGGGT
>CAYZJV010000035.1:0-28706 GCA_964478945.1 uncultured Spirochaetaceae bacterium
CAGGCGGCAGGTGAAGTCAGTCGAGGATGATCAGAGCGAGAAACACCAAAGGTTCATCCTTCTCGTTGCGAATCGCATGGCTTGCCCCGTCTCCTGTGATCACCAGATCCCCTTTCTTCACCACCTTCTCTCCATCGGCTTCGGTGACCACACCCTCGCCGCTGACGATCCAGTAGTATTCGGTCTCGTTCTCGTGATTATGCTCACCGATCGAAGTCCCCTTCTTCATCGTGATCGTACTGAAGAGACGACAATGTTGCATCTCTTCGGGCATGAGGAAATCGAGTGTCTGGCACAGTCCATCGCCACCGCGCATCTGTCGCTCTCGAAAGAGCATTTCATCGGCATGTTTGATCATACGTTACGGTCTCCCTAAAATTGTTCTGCATCAGTAGAAATTGGCCGAACGACCCCATTCGTAGTGATGTCTTCTTATCTCTTCCACACCAAGCATGGGATAGCACACGATGCCCTCGTTGTGACGTGCGAAGTAGATGCCATCCCCGATACTCTGGTAGGTGAAGCGGATACTTGCAGAACGATCGATCGTCTTCGAACGCTTGCCGGGTTGCCGCTTGATCTCATCGAAACACGTCCTCAGATGCTCACCCCCATCGTGATCATACATCCCGCCCACATTACCTGAATGTTCAAGATTGTCCAAGTCGATGATCTTCACATCGGCGAACACGATCGCCGGAACCGAGATATGGTTCGTGGTATCGAGCAGATAGCGGGAAAACGGTTCCGGTGGAAGACTGCTGGCGACCAAAGGGGTAACCGGACAAAGCTCCTTGTACAAGGCATACCCGCGCCAATTCAAAGGATAGGAGATCTCACCCGGTTCCAATTCGAGACATCTGCCATCGCGGGTCACCAATTGCAGATTCCCCAATACGGAGAGGGGGACCCTTTCCAAGACGCGATACACGCTCAGGTACACCGAATGCTTGGGAGTCCCGTCTGGATGTGGCTTGCAGGCCCTTCTCGCATACTCCCAATCGAAATCACTACCGAACTCACCGGTAAGTTCCACGAACATGAGCTGTTCGGAAGCCGTCTTCCGCGAACCGGTGGCCATATAGGCACCGAATTCCCGGCTCTCCAGCATCGAGGCGATCAGCGCCTCGGTGGGCGACACCATCAAATAATAGTGCATCGGACACCTCCTCGAATCGGCATGTACACAGAAAGTGTACCACATCCGTGCCAACTATCAATGGGCTCCGTGGCAATTGCCCAAAAACGACACATCTGCTACGGTAGGGACACATGCTTGCAAGAAGCTCGGACACCGAAATTCCTGCATGCCCAGACAGGGTAGGGAGGTCTGCATGTTCACAATTCTTGAAAAGAAGAAATTATCGGCAGAAGTATTCATGATGAAAATCGAAGCTCCGCACATCGCAAGAGAGCGTAAGGCTGGACAATTCGTGATTCTGCAGCAGGGAGGGGATTTCGCAGAGAGGATACCCCTCACCATCGCCGACGCCGATACCGACGAAGGTTCGATCACCATCGTGTTCCAGGCCGTCGGGGAGGCCACCCACCGCCTGGGGACCCTGGAGAAGGGGCAAGCCATCGAGAACGTGCTGGGACCGCTCGGACAACCAACGCATATCGAGAAATTCGGCAAAGTCGTCTGTGTGGGAGGAGGAGTGGGAGTCGCTCCGATGCATCCGATCGCAAAAGCGATGAAGGCAGCCGGAAATGATGTGAAGATCATCATCGGAGCCCGCAACAAAGACCTCGTCATACTCGAACAGGAAATGGACACCATCGCAAATGAACTCATCGTCTGCACCGACGACGGCAGTTACGGAAGGAAAGCCTTGGTCACCGAACCGCTGAAGGAGTTGTGCGAACAGTGGAAACCCGATCTGGTGGTCGCCATAGGACCACCGATCATGATGAAATTCTGTACCCTCACCACCAAACCCTTCGATATCCCCACCATCGTATCGCTCAACACCATCATGATCGATGGAACGGGCATGTGCGGCGGATGCAGGGTGAGCATCAATGGAAAAACCAAATTCGTCTGCGTCGACGGACCCGAATTCGATGCATTCGCAGTCGATTGGGACAATCTGCTCACTCGATTGGGAACCTACAAACCCCAGGAACAGGATGCGCACCATCGGTGCCACATCGGGCTGGAAATCAAAGAGGGGGAAGCATGATGGCACACCATACGAAAACCGATCTCGACATCCTGGCACAGAATTTGTGGCAACAATACAGCGGCAGGGAACTGAAACCGAAGGACCGTCTGGCGATCCCTCCCCAGGAAATGCCTTCCCAAGCACCGGATGAGCGGGTGGCCAATATGGACGAAGTCGCCCTCGGTTATACCGAAGACCAGGTGAAGGTGGAATCCCTGCGATGCCTCCAGTGTGCCAACGCACCGTGTGTGAAAGGCTGTCCTGTGGGCATCGACATCCCACGGTTCATCGCGAAGGCGGCCGAGGGAGACTTCGCAGCCTCGGTATCCGTGATCAAGGAGAGCTCGATGCTCCCCTCCATCTGTGGAAGGGTATGTCCCCAGGAATCGCAATGCCAACTCACCTGTACCGTAGGCAAATCGCTCAAAAGCATAGACAAGGCGGTGAACATCGGACGCATCGAACGGTATGTTGCCGATTGGGAATCGAGTACGGGAAAGCGCAAGAACCCCGAAGTGGCCTCATCCACAGGGAAAAAAGTATGCGTGGTGGGAAGTGGACCCGCTTCCATCACCGCAGCGGCGGATCTGCGTCGTGAAGGACACGAAGTAGTCATGTTCGAAGCACTGCACAAAGCCGGCGGCGTACTCGTCTACGGAATTCCCGAATTCCGACTCCCCAAAAGGATCGTGAAGGAGGAACTCGATGCTCTCGCTGCGATGGGGGTGAAGTTGGAACACAACTTCCTCGTCGGGCGAACAGCCAAATTGCACGACCTCATGGAACGCGACGGCTTCGACGCCATCTTCCTCGGAACAGGCGCCGGACTGCCCAAGTTCCTGAATATCGAAGGGGAAAACCTCGTGGGAGTATTCAGTGCCAACGAATATCTCACCAGAAGCAACCTCATGCGCGCCTATGATCGCAAGAAAGCAGGCACACCACTGTACCATTCCAAGAAAGTCGCCGTCTTCGGAGGAGGAAACGTGGCGATGGATGCAGCACGTACCGCACTCAGGTTGGGAGCCGAAGAGGTGACCATCGTCTACCGTCGAACCGACGAGGAAATGCCCGCCAGACGTGAGGAGATCGCCCATGCGAAGGAAGAGGGAGTGAAGTTCCTCTACCTCCACGCACCACTGAAAATACTCGGAGACGAGAAGGGAAAGGTCACCCAGGTGGAATTGATCACCTGTGAACTGGGCGAACCGGATGCCTCGGGAAGACGATCACCCGTCGAGATCCCGGGAAGTGAAACCCTCTACGACTTCGACACCGTCATAGTAGCCATAGGAAACGCATCCAATCCCCTCATCGAGAAGACCACCAAGGGACTTGACGTGAACAGAAGAGGGAATATCATAGTGGATGAAGAAACCTGCGCCACCAGTATGCCGGGGGTATACGCCGGTGGCGATATCGTCCTGGGAGCCGCTACAGTGATCCTCGCCATGGGGCAGGGGAGAAAGGCGGCCAAGGCGATGAATGCCTACCTCGCGGGCCGGGAGGAGAGCGCGTGAGCACCAACTTCGATTTCGATTCGGTGATCTGCCACATCTTCAGCCAGACCAAGACTGAGGCGATCAACGAAGTCATCGACAAGTGTTCCATCTTCAGGACCCTGCCGGATATCAATCGATTCCGGAGGGCAGTGCTCAATCGAGAAGCGATCGAAACCACCGGAATCGGACATGGCATCGCCATCGCACATGGCAAAATACGCAATCTGTCCCATGTACAAGTCGGCCTCGGACTCAGCGAATGCGGGGTCGACTACGACGCCAAGGACGGACTGCCGGTCCACTTCCTCTTTGTGATAGCAAGTTCCCCAACCCGGCAATTCGAATACATCAGGACCCTCAGCGCGCTGCTTCGTACCGTCAGAAGCCCGGAGGTCCGTGACGAATTGCTGAAATTGGACGAAAACTACGAATGTCCCGACCCACTCTCTTCCCAAGGATCCTCATTGATGAAGATGCTTGCCGACCAACACTTCTCTTGGTTGTGGAAGAACGGAATTACCGCAAGCAGCCATTAGCTCAATACACAGCCGACTCGGACACCACCATATCAACCACCATATCATGAGCCTCATAGGGAATCTGGGCCTCCATCTGAATATCGAAGCACACCCCGAAATAGGTGAAATCGGCCCTATGTGCACTATGGAACCTATCGTAATATCCCCGTCCCCGACCCAACCGTCTTCTATGGACCGTGAAGGCAAGACCAGGGACCAACACAAGGGTACAAAGCCCCTCGGCAACAACCATCGGAGTGGAATGGGTGGGATCGGGTTCGAAAATCGGAAGAGGTCCCCGTACCAAGTGATCACGCCAATCGGGACCCATCTTGAAGAACTCCATCGAACCATTCACATGACAACGGGGGAACGCAACCTCCTTTCCCATGGTGAATGCCATATCGTAGAGGGCCACGGTATCGGGTTCCGAGGAGAGCGGCACATATCCAAGCACAATATCGGCATCCCTGAAGGCAGGTAAGGAGGCCACTCGCGCAACAATCTTCTCCGAGTGGGCCACCTTGACCATTGGAGTGAGAGGTTCCAAGCGTTGTCGCATCTCTTGGCGTTTCTGTCGCTTTAGCTCCGCAATTGTCATGACAAAGAATATATCAAGTGGAGGACCAGTCATCAATAGTGCAAAGGTTTTTTTGACAGATATACCGGGCTCAGGCTATACTCACATGGATGCAAGAAAAGATGGCCACCCGAAACTTCACTCCAATCGCACTCGGAACCCTTCTGGAACACCACTTTCCTACCATGGCGAAAATGGTTCCGCTTTGGCTCTTGCGTGCACTCGGGAAATTGATCCATCTTGAAGAAATAAACCAATTCCTTACCGAACATTACCACGAGCACCCCATGGATTTCGTTCGTTCGGTGAACAGCTTCTTCGACCTCACCACCCTGATCAATAGAGAAGCACGACTCATATCCTCGCTCAAGGGGAAACCATTGATCGTAGCCAACCATCCATTGGGAGGTCCCGAATCCCTGGTGCTGATGGAAGCGGTGGGAAACCATAGCCCAGAGGTGAAAATGGTGGCGAAACGAGTCTTGACCGCATTGGCACCACTGGAACCGCTCCTCTGTCCCATACCACAGAGGAACGAAAGGCATACGGGAGAGCTCTTCAAATGTACATTCGAAGAAGCATGCCCGATAATCATGTTCCCCGCAGGCTACTGCTCAAGATACCTCAGCAGCGGACACTTTTTCGACTACCAATGGTATCCGACCTTCGTGAAGATGGCGAGAAGAAGCAACAGGACCATACTGCCGATCCATATCGATGGAGGCAATTCAAAACGATTCTACCGCTTAAGTACCCTGAGAAGAAACCTTCGCATACGCACCAGTTTGGAATCGCTGCTGCTACCCGATGAAATGTTCAAACAGCGGGGAACGCACATCACACTCACCATCGGACAACCGATCGAGACCTCTTCATTGCCCACCTCACAAAGCGACTGGCACTGGGCCCAAGTAATCAGAGACCATGTCTACACACTCGGAATGGACCCTGATGTGGAATTCGATCCCAATTCCATGCCGTTGCTACCGGCTATGTGAACAATCCGAGAGTAAGAACGCCTACAATTGTCGAGCCGACCGAGAGCATATCGATCATCCCCAACCTCTTGCCAGCTCTTTTGGCATCGGGATCATAGAGCCGCGACTGCAGCGCCGCTTCCAAAATTTCGGCCCTCTCCAGGAGCAACGCGAAGACCGTCGACGTGTACGCCACGATCCTTCGCATCGGATGATGCCACACCGACTCTCCACGAGCCTTCCTGGCTATGGAAATCTGCCACGCCGCATCGAACAGAAGCGGAATCGTGGCAAGCGTAAGCTCGATGGTGGCTCCAATCCTATAACCTGGAACCTTGGGTATATGGGAAAGGAGGGCTCCCACAGCACGCGCCACATCATCGGGTGCGGTGGAATCGGCGAACAGGATTCCCATGACCACAATCGTCGCAAACCCCAGGACCGCCTCGAGCACATCCACCAGCGAAGCACCACCCATTGCCCTCGCCGAGCCGATGATCATCGCCATTACGAAAAAGAACCGCAGTTCCCTCCCATATCCAGTGATCGGAAGCCGAATGGTACATGCCACTCCCGACAACACCACAGCGACCACCACCGTCCTGACAAGAGATGACCCGGTGAGGAAAAATGAAAGCACCAGTAGGATCATGATTTTGGAAAGCGGATGCATCCGATGGAGGAAAGTGTTTCCTTCATGGTAGTGGAACAACCTCACTTCAACCATGAGAGCTGCTCCAAAGGAATCGACGCATCATGGAATCTCGGACGTCTGAGCCCATGTCGCTCCACCACTTCCAACACCTCGAAAGGATCCCCTTGGGCCGCCATGGTACCACCATCGAGCAATAGGAACGAATCGGCATGCGCCAACAACTTCTCGATCTCATGCGTGGCCACCAGAATGGTCGTACCCTGTTCCTTCAATGACACCAACGCCTCCAACACTCCCACAATACCAGGATAATCGAGATTGGCGAACGGTTCGTCGAGCATCAGCACATGGGGCGCCATCACCAGCACTCCGGCGATCGCCAGACGTCTCTTCTCTCCCCCCGAAAGGGTTCTCGGCCTTTGTTGGAGTACCGATTGCAGACCCATCAGGGAGACCACCTCGTCGAACCTTTGCTTCCTTTCATCTCCAGTGATGCCGAGATTGTCCAGACCGAACAGGATATCCCTCTCGACCGTCTGTCCCACCATCTGTGTATCGGCATCCTGAAACACCAGTGCGATCGAAAGGTTCCTCGCCCTTGCATTTTTCGTGAGATCTCGTCCATTGATTCTCACCGAACCTCCGGATGGTTGCAGCAATCCCTTGATGCAACGCAAAAGAATACTCTTTCCCGTACCGTTTCTTCCTCCCAGAACTGAAAATTCTCCACTGTTCAAGGAAAAGGAGACATCGCTGAGAATCGAACGCTTCGCATCGAAAGAGAAGGAGAGCCGATCCAACTCAAGTATCGGAGCCATCGGTTACTACCTCTGTTCTCTGCCCATCACGCAAGAATGTGCGGACCCTCGGCGCGAACAGATTGCCAAGGATGACCACCGCCACCAGTTTCACCAAATCCCCAGGAATGAAAGGAATAAGACCAATCGCCAGAGCTTTGCTCCATGGAAGGTCCAACACCATCTTGAGGAAGGGAATGCCCACAAGATAGAGGACAACCGTTCCTGTCACAGATCCCAGTATGATCCAAAGGAGTTGCCTCCTGGTCACCTTATCACCCGGATCCTTCCTGAACCCGAGGTCGGAGAAGAAACCGGCCAATGGAGCCGCGATGAGCCAACTGAGGAGGAACCCTCCGGTGGGACCCACAAAGTGGCCGAAGCCACCGATACCACCACTGAAGACAGGCAGTCCGATCGCTCCGATGGTGAGATAGATGGCAACCGAAGCGAGTGCGATACCCCGTCCAGCCAGGATCCCCGAAAGCAGTACAAAGGCAGTTTGCATTGTGATGGGTACGGGTCCAATCGGGACGGCTATATACGCACCTGCGACCATAAGGGAAGCGAACAACGCGATGATGATGATACGACGCAAATCCATAGGTTCCTCCTGAGCTAGCTATACCATACATTCGCCAATATTGTAAACAATCAACACAAACATGTTTACAATAAAGGCCCGAACCATTACAATACACCCAAAGGAAAGGGGAGAGGATGACATCACGACAGTTGGTTTTGGAAATACTCGAACACCACAAGGGCTCGTTCGTGTCGGGAGAAAGAATCGCCGGAAATTTGGGCATCACAAGAGCCGCGATATGGCGGGCCATCGACGAACTGAGGAAAGCCGGCTACGAAATCGAATCCTCCACAAAGATCGGGTATCGCCTGGTCAAGAGAAGCGACCAACTCTCCGCCGAAGGCATCGGCTCGCTTCTCCCTCCGCAAATCATCCTACCAATCCACTACCATGAAACGATCGATTCAACGAACCGTGAAGCGAAACGACTCGCACTCGAGGGAGCTCCCCAAGGCACCCTGGTGGTGGCCAGAATGCAAACCGGGGGCAGGGGAAGACTCGGAAGAACCTTTTACTCCCCACCCGATTCGGGAATCTACATGAGCATGATACTCCGACCCGAAATGGACAGTTCCCTCGCACTACGCATCACCGGTGCCGCCGCCGTTGCAGTGTGCCGTGCGATCGAACAACACGCCGAAGTGCAGGCGACCATCAAATGGGTGAACGACATCCATATCGGAGGATTGAAGGTATGTGGAATCCTCACGGAAGGCATAAGCGGCTTCGAAAGCGGGAGGATTGAGAGTGTGGTGGTCGGCATAGGATTGAACTACACGATTCCAACCGGAGGATTCCCAGAGGATTTGCAGCAGATCGCCACAGCAGTCTTCACCAACCACATACCACCCGGCATCACCAGAAACCGCATGGTGGCAACCATCGCAGAACGCTTGCTCGAGGTGCTCGACCAGTTGGGATCCTCTCGACTGACCGAGGAATATCGTTCACGCAGTGCGGTGATCGACAAGGATGTGCAGGTGATGCAGGGAAACGAAACCTACATGGCCCATGTGATCGACATCGCCGATGACGGATCCCTCCTTGTGCGAATGCATGACGGTACGGAAAGATTGCTCGGCAGTGGAGAGATCTCCTTGCGCACGGTTACCTAAGTTTTCCGTAAATTTCGATGGAGGGGTTGACAATCCCCATTTGTAAAGGGTATAAACGAGGTCGTTGCGCCGCTTTAGCTCAGTTGGTAGAGCAAAGGACTGAAAATCCTTGTGTCCTCGGTTCGATTCCGAGAGGCGGCAAATTTTTAAGCACTTAATTGCTTATTGGATATAGAAATAAATTTCTACTGTGTCCAAAAACCGTGTCCAATACGGTTCACAGGTCAAAAAGGCACTCGAGTGTGCCACCAGCGGGGACAACCCCGATATATATATTCTCCACAAGGCGCACGTTCGGTGCGCCACTTTTATGCTCGGAGAATACCCCCCCACTTGCCCGAAGGGGCTCCTGAAGCTACACTGATGGTATGTCGAATCTTGAGAGGACCGTCCGCAACATCCGTGAAGCCATCAACTTTACCACACTCTTGTTGGGCACCAGACGGTCCGAATCGCAGCTCGAACCATTGTTCGAGAAAATCGGAGAAGTGGTTCCGCTCGCGGATCCTCTTCCCCTGCATCCCAACACCTATGCCGAAGCAAGTGGAATAGACCCCGGGGAACTGCTGGAAACCCACTCGTATGTGAAAACCCGCTTTTTACGATTGGATGATGGGGATATCGTGATGAAGAGGGGAGATGCTGTCTATCCTGAAGCGATCACATCGATGCCCGACAGTCCCAGGTTCCTCTATGCCAGAGGCGATATGCGACTGCTTGAACAAAAAAGTGCCACCATCATCGGAACCCGAACGCCCAGTGACCAAGGTACCCGGATGACCAAGGATGTGGTACAGGCCTTGGGTTCACACCAAGTGGTGATCGTCGCGGGATTGGCAATGGGAATCGAAGGAATTGCCCACATCACCGCGTTGGCAATGGATGTGCCCACCATAGCCGTGCTCGGTACCTCCCTTATCGATACCTATCCTCCCGGGCATCGACAGTTGCAGCACATCATTGGAGAAAAGGGATTGCTGCTCACACGATACTCACCTGCCATACAACTGCAGAAATGGCATTTTCTGTTGCGCAGCCGCTTGATGAGTTCGTTATCAACCGGCTCCATCCTCATCGAGGATCGCGATGGTGGAAGTGCGGTGAAACAAGCCGAGTATGCGATCACACAACACAAGAGGGTGGTGGTCTTCCAACAATCGATGGACAACCGCTCCCTTCTCTGGCCTCGGCGACTCTCGTTGCAACCGGGAGTGATGGTGGTGAAACGCCCCGAACTCATCCATGCGAGATTGTACTCCAAGCCCAAGGAATCGACGGTGGAAGTATCGTCTGGACCCGAGCAATTGCCGCTTTTCGACTTCTCTTGACATTGCACCCCTCCTTGCATAGTATTCAACCCTATGAAAGCACACGAACTCCGCGACAAGTACATAGAATTCTTTGTTTCCAAAGACCATACGCAGATCTCTGGAGCCTCCCTGATACCCGAGAACGACCCCACGGTCCTCTTCACCACCGCAGGGATGCATCCGCTGGTACCCTACATTCTTGGCCAGGAACATCCATCGGGCAACAGACTGGTCGACTACCAGAAGTGTATCCGCACCGGCGATATCGATGCGGTCGGAGATCCCCACCATCTTACCTTTTTCGAAATGTTGGGAAACTGGTCCCTCGGAGACTACTTCAAGGAAGAAGCCATCCGCTATAGCTATGAGTTTTTGACAAAATGGCTGGGAATCGATCCTGACACACTGTCTGTCACCGTCTTCGCAGGCGATGACGATGTTCCCCGTGACGAGGATTCGGCTGCAGTGTGGAAAAGCCTCGGCATACCCGAAGAGCGCATCCACTACCTTCCCAGGAACGACAACTGGTGGGGACCGGCTGGAGAAGCCGGACCATGCGGACCCGATTCGGAAATGTTCATCGATACGGGACGAAATGCCTGTGGTCCAGAATGCAGACCAGGATGTTCCTGCGGCAAATATTTTGAAATATGGAACGACGTCTTCATGGGCTACCGTAAAACCTTGGAAGGTGATTACCTCCCCATGGAACGCAAGTGCGTCGACACCGGAATGGGAATCGAAAGGACCATAGCGGTGCTCCAGGGCAAGAAAAGCGTCTATGAAACCGAAGTCTTCATACCACTGATCGGAGAAATCGAGAAACTCTGCGATGCAGTCTATGGTGAGGACGAGGAGAAGGACATCTCGGTCAGGATCATCGCCGACCATGTTCGCACCAGTGTATTCATCCTCGGTGACCAAAGAGGAGTGAAACCCTCCAATGTGGGCCAAGGCTACATCCTCCGCCGACTCATCAGAAGAGCAGTCAGGCATGGGCGGAAATTGGGCATCGAAGGAAAGTTCCTCTCCGCACTCGCCACGGTCGTGGTCGACATGTATGGGAACGCTTATCCCGAACTCAACGACAACCGTGAATTCATCATGACCGAACTCGGACTCGAAGAAGAAAAGTTCTCCACCACATTGCAGAAGGGCGAGCACGAGTTCGAAAAGATGCTCCCCAACCTCATGAAGGGCAAAAGCAGGGTGATCAACGGAAGGATCGCATTCAAACTCTACGATACCTACGGATTTCCCATCGAACTGACCGAGGAACTTGCTTCCGAACACGGATTCACCGTGGACAAGGAAGGCTTCGATGCCGCCTTCGAAACACACCAGAAGGTATCGCGGGCAGGAGCGGAACAACAATTCAAGGGAGGCCTTGCCGACCACAGTGAATTGACCACCGCGTTGCACACCGCCACACACCTGCTGCATCAGGCCCTGAGGATGGTGCTCGGTACACATGTGGGACAAAAAGGATCCAACATCACCACAGAAAGACTCAGATTCGACTTCACCCATGATGCTCCGATGACCAAGGAGGAGTTGCAGAAGGTGGAGGACATCGTCAACGATGCCATCTCACGTGACCTTCCGGTCTCCTTCGAAACCATGACCGTTGAGGAAGCCAAAGAGCAGGGTGCCATCGCCTTCTTCGAAAGCAAATATGGAGAGCAGGTGAAAGTCTACAGCGTGGGGGACTTCTCCAAGGAAGTCTGTGGAGGCCCCCACGTGGAACACACCGGAACCATGGGACACTTCAAGATCAAGAAGGAGCAATCCTCGTCCGCTGGAGTACGACGCATCAAAGCGGTGCTTGAACGATAGAAAAAGGATCCTCCGATAGGCACGGGACCCCGCACTGGGATCTCGTCTAAACCATGGAATCCCTGCTGTCACTACAAAGCCGGCAGCCGGTATCGTAGCGCAACAGTGGTACCATCCACCGACAATGGAGGCCATCACATGTGGTATTACCTAACGAAAATCGTAGTCTCGGCACTAGTCGTCGTGATTGTAAGTGAAGTCGCTAAACGAAGCTCGATCTTCGGAGCCTTGGTCGCCTCCCTTCCTCTCACCTCACTCTTGGCGATCCTTTGGATGCGGTTTGAGAAGGCCGGGACGAAACAAATAGCCGACCTCTCGCGTTCGATATTCTTTCTCGTGTTACCATCGCTCGCATTCTTCATCCTCTTTCCCACATTGATGAACCGGGGAATGACCTTCTGGTGGAGTTTCAGCCTATCGATCGCCACCACCATCCTACTCTACTTCCTCCTTATCTGGATACTGGGCATGTTCCACATATCCATCTAGCAAAACAGGTTTACCAATCTCCCTCCTCCCCGGCAGATAGATCCGCTCTCCATCACCATATCCACAAAAGGGGACAGGCAAACCCGATTTCAGATGCAGTCGCCAGCTGTTCACTGCCAATCCTTTGGAACCAATACATTTTTATTTGTCATATCCCCCTTTGCACCACCACCTGTCGACAAGCCTTCCAAAGCATCTTCACCACATTGAAAAGTAATAAATTTGTATCATATATATTAATTTTCACTGGATATGATACAAAAAGGTATGCCTTAAAATATTAAGAATAAAGTCATATGAGATGACATAAATAATAAAAATTAATGTTGTAAAAAAGTCACACAAGAGCGATAATCGGGCATGAGGCATACGCTACCGAAAAATTGATCCTGCACCTCAAAGAAACTGTGGAAGTGGAGATGGTCCGACACGCCACCACGGACCATGCAGCAAACCTGGTCATCCCAAGAAGGAGACCGAGGGGGTCCTATGAAACACAAGAGGCTACTGATTCTCGCAATGATGATTCTCATCGTATTCAGCATGATCGGATGTGACCTGCTTTCGAGTACGGTGGAATCGCTCTTCGACGGAGGATTCGTGCTACCGCCCGAAATCTATCCGAACACAATCGACTTCGAAATCACCGGAGTGGGCACGGGTTTGCGTGGGTATGACAACTTCCCCAGCATCACCCTGTTCGTACAACCACGTAATCCCGACACCGACCTCGTGATACCAAATCTGGTGGAAGCCGACTTCTTCGATGTCATAGACGACAACGGCGAGGCAAGACCGATCGAAGTCACTCCCCGTGGAGCAGTCACCACCAGTAACAATATGGCCGACATCGTCTTCGTGATCGACACGACAGGGAGCATGGGAGGCTACTTGAGCACCATGGTCTCGAAGGCCCAGTCTTTCGCCGATACGCTCGCAGCATCCGATGTCGATTACAAAGTCGGATATGTGACCTATGGAGACGATATCCGGAAGGGAGCCCATGAAAGGTTGGCACCCACCGGCGATATCACCACATTCAAGACGGAAATCGGATTGCTGACCGCCTATGGTGGAGCCGATGGACCTGAAAACCAAATCGACGCGATCGACTATGCCCGAGCCGGAGCAGGGGAGACCTCAAGCAATCCCGCGGGATCCTTCCAGGCCGACATGGGATTCCTCTATCGTGATGCCGCACTCAGGATGTTCATCCTCATCACCGACATCGACTACCATGTTCCGGGAGAGACCTACTCCAACGTATTGGACTACTATGCCGGTGGTGTCTACAACACCGTCGATCAGGAAATCGCCAAGTTGAACGCCTCCGGAGTCGTTTGCTATGTGGTGGCACCATCCTACTATGAATCGGATTACACCGATCTGGCGACCGAGACAGGTGGAGCCTTCTTCGATATCGGAAGTGACTTCGCTGGAATCATCGACACGATCGGAGAGGAGATCACCACACGTGGTGACTACATGATTACCTTCATGACCAACGACTTCTCGCCGAGCAAGTTGCACACACTCAGATTGGCAGTCCATACCAGCCTCGGAGATGCCCAGGCCACGGTGACCTACACCTCTCCCGCTGTGGTGAACTATGAGAGGGCACGTGAAATCTATGAGAGGGGTCTCGAGGAATAGAAAGAGCAAAGCCTCTTGATCCGATATGAATCGCTACACAACCGCTCCTGTTGAAGGAAGCGGTTGTGTGTGCGTCTGGATCCAATGGTATTACAGCAATCGGCATGACAAAACCCTTACAAATTCCTTGACAAGACGCCAAGCCGACCTGAAAATTGGAATAAGGAATAAATAGAAACTATTTCTGACATAAACAGGAGGAGTGTATGAAAAAAGTGCTGTGTTTGGTTGCCGTATTGCTGTTGTTCACCTCAACATTCGTATTCGCAGCCCAACCTCGGGATGGGTTCGGAGTCGGAGGTGCCATAGGTTTGCCTTTCCACATAGGAGCAGCCGCCGAATACAATTTCGGACCAGCATCCGCGAACGCCCTGATCGGTTACACCGCCTATGGGTGGAACTACTTCACCATCCGATTGGGGGGCGATTACCATCTACCGTATTCATTCAAGAACAGTGATTTGGGCATGGAACTGTTTCTGAGTGTGGGTGGGCACCTTGGAATCAACATCACCAGCGGCAGCTCACTTGTGACCTTGGGTCTACCGGTGACATGGTCATGGTTTGTGGAAGATATTCCACTGAAGGTATTTGCAAAAGCGGGACCTGAATTCTATTTCAGTGGAGGCATCGGTTTCACTGGAACCGCGGGAGCATACTATCTGCTCTGATCCAATCGTACCACACCGCTATCCCATCGATACGGCATCTGCTGTCGATTGCAGGTGCCGTATTCCATCCCAGTAGACTGGCGATACCCAACAATTCTCGCATGTGGCAGTTGGCGATCGCCCTCCGCACATGTTCCGCCTGGTGCTCTTCATCCATCGTATGGGCGTTGGTTTCAAGCAAGGTTTGTTGCACCTGGGACAGAGGAATCCAACTCTCGGTGATTCCCAGAAAATCCTCTTCCCCGGTATGCTTGCATGCGGTCCTTTCCCCTTTGAACTCACCAATCACATAGAGGTTCTCGAACCTCAGCATCCCATTGTAGAATTCCCTCACCATCGCAAGGGGAGGGCCTGCGGTGATCTTCAGACCCAACTCCTCAGCACACTCCCTCTGGGCGCATGCCTCGGGAGATTCTCCCTTCTCGATACCTCCACCAGGTAGTACATACTGGTTGCGATTGGACATGTGGGAAAACACAAGTGCATCATCATACACCACCACCGCACGCACGGTCCTTCTGAACCAAGGATCGAGGGCATCCTTGGTCGTGGTGGGAATATCATCCAAGATGGTGAAGCGATCGATCATCATCCGTTGACATCACCTACAGATTGTTTCACCGCTAGTTGTCCGCACGCACCATTGACCCCACGACCACGGGAAAACCTACGGGTGTAGGGAACACCAAGCAGATCGAGTTCCCGGATGAAGGCATCGATCTCCTTCCTGCCCGGAGTCTCCCAAGGCAACTCGGCCGCAGGATTCCAAGGGATGAGATTTACCACCACATCCAATCCTCTGATGAAGTCGGCCAGCTGCTTGGCGGCCTTCCCATCGGTGTTTTGGCCATGCAACATTACATATTCGAGGGTAAACCGCTTGCCAACCATATGCTGGTAGCGGATAAGGGCTTTCTTAAGGTCTCCCAAAGGATACGCCTTGTTTACCGGCATGATGGTGGTCCTCAGACGATCATCGGCGGTGACCAGAGACACCGCCAACCTGACTGGTAGATTGAGTTCCGCAAGCTGCAGGATACCCGGCACGAGTCCACAGGTGCTGATGGTGATCTTCCGCAATCCGATATCGTAACCATTCGGATCATGCAGGTAGGTGATGGCATGGATCACTTCGGAGAAGTTGGCCATCGGTTCTCCCATACCCATGAACACGATATGGGTGGTTTCGGGAGCGATCCTCCTGATATGGACGAATTGCTCAATGATTTCGAAAGCCTGAAGATTGCGTACAAGTCCCATAGTCCCGGTACGACAGAATGTGCAACCCATCGCACAGCCGACCTGACTAGAAAGGCAGGCTGTCTTGCGATTCTCCTTGTCGGTAAGGATCACACACTCGACCACAGCCCCATCGTGCAACCCGATGGCAAGTTTGGTCGCTCCCGAAGAATCGGTTTGTTCATCGATGATCCTACTCGAAGTGAGGGACGGCATAGCCGCACCCAATCTCTCCCGTAGATCTTTTGGCAAATCGGTCATCTCATCAAAGCTCGCGACACCCCGGATCAACCACTTGTGGACCTGTTTCCCCTGATAACTCTTCGCAAGACCCAAAGCACCCAACAACTCATTGGGTTTCATCCCATAGAGACTCTTGGGCATCCTCATCGTTTCATCCATGCAACAATTCTCCTTGGACCCAGTCTACGCCAACATGAAGACAATGGCCAGTACCACTCCCGTGATACCCTCTCCTCCAAGGAAACCGCTGGCGACCAAACTCGTCTTTTCATCCACCGAGGAAAGCCTAGGCTTGCCGACGATTCTTTTGATCGCCATCAGCACCAACGCTCCGAATCCCATGATGGTTGAAATGCTGATCGGAAGATAGATTCCCAATCCCAAAGTAGCCGCAGGCACATTCAACAGGTACAAGGCAATTCCCACCACCGCACCAACGGTGAATGCCGGTATATGGCCCAGCCCTCCCACCATGGCGGTTACCGCCTTGGCTTGGGGAGCGGGAAGCAGATCGGAGCCGAAACCTCCGAAGGAATCCTTCAGCACATACAATGCGATCACCGCCACAATCGAACCGACCACACCACCGATCCCTTCCGCAACCACTTGTGATGAAGGACGGGTACCCACAAGATACCCCGATTTCATATCATTCATCATATCGCCGGTGAGACCACAGGCCACAGCGGTAACCCCAGCAATCGAGAATGCCGCAATGGTGGAAGGATTCCAGACAATCTGGATGGCGAGCAACACGAGTATACCGAAAATCTCCATAGGATTGATTCCTGTCTGCCCTGTGAGCATGGCTGCCAATTGGGTTGTCAAGTAGATGCCCACTATGGTGACGATGGCTTGGACGAATGTGATTTCGGTGCCCGCGCTCAGGAGGATCAACACTCCCACAACCACCGACAACGCAATCCATCGGGTTTTGCCGGCGGGGAGGGAGAAGATGGAGATCGACGACTTGCCGGCAGTTCCTCTCGACTTGATCTTCTGTACAGCCGCCTTCACCAGGATTCCGATACCCGTTCCCACCATGAGACCGATACCGAGATTCTGTCTGAACAGATCGGCCGCAGCCATATCGGAGAACCATCCCGAAGCAATTCCGATAGGAGTGAGCAGAAGATAGCCGAACACCGCTCCACCCAACCATACCAGTGAAAGCACCGGTCCGATGATGGCACCGATACCCGCTGCCATTGGGGAAACCCAAATCGAAACCGCAGGAACAAGCGCATTTCCTGCGAACAGCATCAACACCGCGGGAATGAGGGGAATACCATCCCTGAATACAGTGAACAAGGCACTGGCGGCCATGCAAGCGAACAAAAGTGGTGCACCCCTTCCCTTTGTCGTGCTTGCGATGAGCGTGTTGTAGGCGGCCTGCCCCATCGGATACGGCAACTGTTCCTCAACGATATACCTTTGCCGGGCAATGATCGTGAAAAGCGTTCCCAACAAAGCCCCCGACAAAGTGAGTATCAGCAGACCCACCGGAGATACGGTCGCATTCGCATCGAGCATCCAGATGCCGGGAAGGGTGAATGCAATCCCTCCAGCCACCATTGCACCGGAACTCATCATCGTATGGGTCACATTGATCTCTTGCAGAGTGGAGCCTTTGAATCGCCTGAGGATGGCCATGCTCACCACGGTGACGAATACGGTGGGCCAGGGGAGCGCACCCATTCTGAGAGCCACATATAGGGAACTGCTGGTGATCACGACCAATCCCAACAACCCGATAACGATTCCCCGTACCGTCAATTGTCTTCCATTCGCGTTCTGCTCCATGGCAAGCCTCCTTCATCCGAAGAAAAGCATAACAGATTGACGATTTTTCGTTAAGTGTCCAAAAAATCGCAACAAAATGTAACCTTTCCAACCCGATAATGGGTATATGGTATAAATCAGGTGGATTATACGTCGGAATTGCAGTATTATTAATACAGTAATCTAGCTAGGGATACGTTCCCAAAGGAGAAAAACGTATGAAGAAAGTATTGTTGGTAATTGCTCTCGTGCTCGTGATTGCTCTACCGTTGTCCGCCGCGAATTACTCGAAGACCAATGGAATCGGAGTTGGAGTGAGCGGAGGCTACCCCGTATCCGGAGTTGCCGTGAAGTATGGAATGGACGACTTCAGATTGGTGGGAACCCTTGGATATAGTTTCGCCAGCGCATTCGCTCTTGAAGCCGGTGCACAGTACGATGTGACTGAATTCGATATCGATGGCATCCCATTCTATGTGAATGTTGGAGTCACCGGTGCTATTTCCATTGGTGGAGATTTTGGCCTTTCTGTGAACGTTCCAGTTGGAGTATCCTATTTCTTTGAAGACTTCCCCGTGGAAGTATTCTTGAAGTTGGGACCCGGAGTCAAGATCCTTCCGAGCGTCGCATTCGACTTCGGTGGTGCCCTTGGCGGTCTCTACTATCTCGACTGATCCACAACGGAACATCAATCCATGGTCACGGTGGTTCGCCATCGTGACCATTTGTGCATTTCCCAACGAAACGAAGGTAGCGGAACAATTGTTATTGCTCTATTACCGAGTGGGCTACATCGGAACCGATGGAACGGCAAACTCGGAAAGCGTGGATACGAGATGTTGGGGTATCCTTGCATGTACCTTCACCCCTTCATCCACATAATCGATATGCAACAATGTCCCATTGTTCCTGACCAATGCCACCAGATCCCCTCTGGAGTGGGGGAATAGATAGGAATATTCGGGATGGGAGATATGGGCCATCTTCTCCATCGCCAGCAGAAGGTTGGGAATACCATCAAGTTGCTTCACCGAACCGGTGATCGTTCCCGGGTGGTCCGTTTGGATCTTGGCTACCGAGAATTCGTCATTGATGGCATCCATCTTGTTCACAAACACCACCATCGGCTTGTGTTCACACCCAAGTGAAGCGAGCACCTCCATGGTCGTTTGGTAACATTGCAACATGTCGGGATGGGAGGCATCGACCACATGGATAATGAAATCGGCATATTTCGCCTCCTCAAGCGTTGATTTGAATGCTTCCACCAGCTGGTGGGGAAGATTGCTCACAAAACCGACCGTATCGGAAACCAACAGCTCTCCACCGCGCGGCAAGGAAATCTTGCGGGTGGTGGGATCGAGAGTGGCGAACAACTTGTTCTCCACCAGGACATCACTCTTGCTGATGAGATTCAATAACGAGGATTTTCCCGCATTGGTGTAACCGACGATGGCTGCGGTGGGAATCGTACCCTCCGACCTGCTCTTTCGCTGCACATTCCGTTGCGCCTCGACCTTCTTCAATTCCTTCTTGAGGACCGCTATCTTGTTCAACACGATGCGGCGGTCGATCTCGAGCTGGGTCTCACCTTCACCTCTGGTCCCCTTCATGCCACCCCTCTGTCGGGAGAGGTGGGTCCACTTGCGGGTAAGGCGGGGTAGGGAGTATTCCTGACGCGCCAAAGCAATCTGAAGCACAGCCTCCCTGGTGGCCGCGCGATCGCTGAATATCTGGAGTATCACCTCCTGTCGATCGATGACCGCGACATCGAACGCCTGTTCCAGATTTCTCTGTACCCGTGGAGGAATATCCTGTTCGAACACCACACAATCGGCACCGGCTTCCCCGAGCAACCCCTTCAGTTCCTCGATCTTGCCCGAACCGATGAATGTGGCCGGATTGGTCTCGCGTAGGGGAACCACCTGGTACGCCACGATAGCGGCACCCATCGTCTGCACCAGACTTTTCAATTCCTCGAGACGGGCATCCACACGCTTGGTATCCTCACCAGGTTGACGGAGGACGATGAGGAATGCGTTGGTGGTGGATTGTTCAATATTGATGAAATTTTGTTGGGTGATGTGGTATTCTCCTTCCACCATCCGGACGGACGGTGACCTCGCCCACCATTATATGCTATACTCCATCCGCATTACAAGCGAACAAAGGGGTTTCCATGGGTCTCAACTGCGGTATTGTCGGACTGCCCAACGTAGGCAAGTCAACCATCTTCTCTGCACTCTCCTCGGCACCTGCCGAGGCTGCCAACTATCCATTTTGCACCATCGACCCGAATATCGGGATGGTGAGCGTTCCAGATCCGAGACTCGACAAGATCGTCGAACTCATACCCACCAAGAAGGTGGTTCCCGCCACCGTCGAATTCGTCGACATCGCCGGGTTGGTTGCCGGAGCATCCAAGGGAGAAGGTTTGGGGAATAGATTCCTGGCATCCATACGGGAAGTGGGCGTACTGGTCCATGTGGTGAGATGTTTCGAGAATCCCGATATCGTCCATGTGGCGAACCGTATCGATCCTGCAAGCGACATTGAAACAATCAACATAGAGCTGGCGCTTGCCGATCTCGAGACAGTCGAGAAACGCTACCAAAAGGTCTCCAAGATGACCCGCTTGGACAAAGAGGCGGCCAAACAGGCCGCAGCTGTGCTCCCCATCCTGGAGAAGCTTCGGGAAGCCTTGGGGGAAGGCCTCGCCGCAAGAAGCCTTGGATTGGATGAAGATCAACTCAAACTGGTATACGATTTGCACCTCATCACCCTCAAACCCATGATCTATGTCTGCAATGTCGATGAGGAAAGTCTTGAGGGAGCTAATCCCTATGTGGATATTGTGCATGAAATCGCTGCAAAGGAAGATGCTCAGACTGTTGTCATTTGCGGAAAAATCGAAGCCGAAATCGCCGCTCTCGACACCCCTGAAGAGCGAGCGGAGTTCCTTGAAGCGGTGGGACTAAGCGAATCCGGACTCAACCGACTCATCCACACAGGCTACCAAACCCTCGGACTACGGACCTTCTTCACCGCTGGAAGCGATGAAGACCGGGCATGGACCTTTCACAAGGGTGACAAGGCTCCACAAGCCGCGGGAGTGATCCATACCGATTTCGAAAAGGGATTCATCAAAGCCGAAGTCTACCATTGTGAGGACCTGTTCAACTACGGCAGCGAACAGAAAGTCAAAGAGGCTGGAAGGCTCAGGATAGAAGGCAAGGAATACGAAGTGAAGGATGGCGACATCATGCACTTCAGGTTCAATGTCTGAAACTACCAAGTCACGCTGAAATCGATGGGCTCCGCCAGAAGCAGGAACTCGATCAATGGAATATCGAATATGATCGAGTTGGGACTCTCCCGTACACCACCCATGTTCGATTTGATCACCGAAGGAGTGGTCAAACGAAGGGAAATCACACTATCGGTGATCGCTCCAGGTCCATCCTCGCCCAAAATATAGCTGATCATGTCGAGGTACTCCTCTTCATTCATACCTTCATTGTACAGCGGTCCGAATGTCTCGAAATTCGGATCGGCCAAGAAAGGAACGATCCTGGTGAGCTGAGGATAATTGTCCATATCGAGATGGATTGTGAGGGTATGCAGGTTGCCCTTGGAACGGACCGTCGCAATACTCTGCGGTTCCCTCTTGTTCAAATCATTGAGCAAATCCTCCAAACTGGAGAAAGTGAAATCGATGAAGTACCCGTTCGACCCGATCTTCATCGACGAAACATTTGAAGCGCTGCTGGTCTTGTGAAGCTGGTTCACGAAATCCTCGACACTCGCATCCATGATCGATTGATCGCGTTCCTCGGGAGTGAACGGCTCGAAATCCTCCAGCACGGTGAGGAAGAAGTCATACACATACAAATCGGTCGTGGCCCAGCCATTCTTGCTTCCGGCCATGCTCAAACCCTGCTGCATCACGCAACTGCTCAAGAACGCCATCAGCACCATTACACCCACCAAACATGTCGCTCGAAACCGCTTGCCACTGTTCATCTCGTACCTCTTTCGCCTACTATAATCCACCGTTGAGAGCTCTATCAAGGAGAAGTTACCATTCCGACATCGGTTCGACAAACAGGGTTCCCCCTTCTAGGAACACCATATGGGGAACCAGCATGCCGAAACCGGGGTATTCGTGCACGAAACTATCGAGCGCAACCGTATCCAGCAGGGCCAGCTCGTCGGGAGAATGTGGCAGTTGGACCACCGGAGATTCCCCCGTATCCTGCAGATATGCAATACCTTGATGCAACTCGATGAAACCCATCATCGCCGGCAGCAGATCCTGCTTTCCATACCGTTCGAACTGATGGCGCACAAAGGCATCCTGGATGGAGAAGATCTCCTCTCCTTCCAATTCCGGATGCTTCTCCAAATGATCGGCGAACTCGGAGAACCACCGTGAAGGCCTCATGTCCAAAGCCCTGCAGGCGACCATCGTCCACATATCGGCACGTCCCTTGGTATAAAGAAGATCGCAGGCCTGCTTGAGCCTAAGGGCCTTCGCGATATCTCCTTCGGTCATCGTGTGACTGGAAGTGAGCAAATAGGGACTCCCCGCCATATGTTTCAGACCCAGGGAATCGGCATCAAGCGCAAGTTGCGTTCCGGGAAGTAGCGCAAGGAGAAAGATATCGAGATTGCTCGGAGTACAACCCACGGCGAAATCGAGACTCTTGGAGAAGGTCTCGAAAGTGTCGCCAGGCAAGCCTATGATGAGATCGAGTCCGAACACCACATGATGACGATTCAACAAAGCGATCTTCTTGGAGAACAGATCCTTGTCGAATCTCCTTCCGATGGTGCGAAGGATAGTGTGGTCACTACTTTGCAAACCGATCTGGAGCGAACAGTGGAATTGTCCGAACAGCTTCGCACTCTCCTCATCGAGCAACTCGGCCCTCACCTCGAAGGTGAAATGCATATCCTCGTCAGCGGCATCACGCAGCATCGTGAGCATGTCGACCGTTCTCTCGCGATCCATGTTGAATGTGGGATCGAGCACAAACACATGGCGAACACCTTTGTCGACCAGTAGACGCAGCTCCTGCCTCAGCCTCTCGATGGGATACGTCCTCACCGAACGATTGCCACGGGATTCGAAACAGAAAGCACAATGGTATGGACAACCCCGTGTCATCTCCCACAACACCCCTTCATAGTGATCGGGATCAGCCATACCTGTGAGAAGCGGAGATGCGAGTTTGGAAAGGTCGGAAGGGTAGCCGGGACCGGTCATGCCGCTTCCCTTCGTCACGATGCCCCTTCCTTCGGGGGAGCGGCCATGCAGGATATCGTGAACCAGATTGCACACCGTCTCCTCTCCTTCACCGAGAATGAGAGTGTCGATTCCCAGTTCCAACAATGTATGGGGATCGGCCATGGTCTCGGGACCTCCTGCAAACAATCCCAACGAAGGACGCATTTGCCTTAGACGAGCGATGAATACCTCGAACCATTCGCGATTGTAAAGATAAAGGGAGATGCCGAGCAGATCGCACTCCTGTTTCGCCACCGAATCGGCGGCCACAACAGGATCATCCCTATCGGCGATGAAATGGGAGAGTGATGTATCGATCTTGCCTTGCAACCGTTCGTCGTGCGTCAAGGCAGTCTGGATCGAGAGCGCTCCCAAGGGATATGCCATGGGCGATTGCTCCGGCGAACATGCGATCAGTTGGATGGTGAATTTTCGCTCCATATCAGGTGATGTCGACTCCACCAAAGGCTGCAAGGCAGCGGACGGTGACGGTGGGAGCGTTGGCGGCATGTGGTGCACGAGTCTTGTTGTCCACCCCTCCGAACAAAGGTGTGGCCCTCGTCACCACCCGCACATCGGGAGGGAACATCAAGTCTATCCCCCCAAAGACCGCGGAAGCATCGATCATGATATCGTGGTCAATACGGGCATCGCGGAAATCGACCGTAAGACCACCGAAAAGCGCGAACAAAGTGGACCCATCGAGGTTGGTCGCCGCATTGCGTATATCCTGCCCGGAGAATATCGCAGTATAGCTCGGATTCGCATCATGATCCGATTGGGAAGACTTCGAGCGGTTTGGACCGGGCCTTTCCGACCCCGACCGTCTCTGTTCCCTGGAATCCTCCCTCCGTTCCCCATCACCCGAGGTTTCCTTCTTCGGATTGAAGATGAACAGAAGCCCAAAGCCGATGATCGCGGCTCCCACGATATAGGCACTGTTGAACCATTGGGGAATCCAATCACGCTGATTGGCCAATAACCACACACCGATGAGCAGGAGTGCGAAATTACCGGGTCCAATACCACCATTTGCCATGGAGACGACCGCGATAATGATGAGGGGAAGCGTCCACCAACCATCGAAGTAAAGGGAAACTTCAATCCCCGCAGCACGTAAAATGATACCGATACCAACCACCACGATTATGAGGCCGACAAGATATTTCGCTGAATTCTGTTTCATGACGCCATTGTGTAGGCAACAGGTCTAGACTGTCAATCGTTGGACATCGCGTCGTTGACAAAACTTATTTCACCTCCTATAACTGTAATTCCTGCGTGGTCGCACTCCGTATTGCCGGCGGCGCTCGATAAGGACTTATCCATGGCAAGAACACACAACACGGATGGCAAGACGCTCATTATCGTGGAGTCTCCCACAAAAGCACGAACCATCAAGAAATTTTTACCCGAAGATTGCTCGGTGATCGCATGCAACGGTCATGTGCGCGATCTTCCCGCAAAAGACCTCTCCATCGATGTGGAACACGACTATATGCCGAAGTATGTGGTCGCGAAGGGGAAGGACAAGATCATCAAAGAGATCAAGGGCGAGTTGGCCACCAGCACAAGGTTGCTGCTCGCAACCGATGAAGACAGGGAAGGGGAAAGCATATCCTGGCATCTGCTTGAACTGCTCAAGCCCAAGGTACCCTATCGGAGGATGGTGTTCCATGAGATCACCAAACGTGCGATCCTCCATGCACTGGAACATGGTCGGGAACTCGATATGGCGCTTGTCAACGCCCAGGAGGCCCGTAGGATCCTCGACCGGTTGTTCGGCTATACGATATCCCCGGTACTCTGGAGAAAGCTTTCGCTGCAAAAGCTGTCGGCCGGAAGGGTCCAATCTCCCGGACTCAGGATGGTGGTGGAACGGGAGAGACAGCGAATGCGCTTCGTGGTCTCCTCCTACTGGGATCTGAAGGCTACCCTTGGGAAAAGGGAGAAAGGATACAACCGGTTCGAAGCGAAACTCGAAGCGGTCGGAGACCACCGCGTCGCCACAGGAAAGGATTTCAATTCCGAAACCGGAGAAGTCTCACAACACAAACGGGTACTGTTGCTCGATGAAAAAGCTGCCAAAAAGCTCGCCGAACGCTTGGATGGGCACCAGTGGAAAGTACTTTCAGTGGAAGAGAAGGAGAAGAAGCAACGACCCGCACCTCCCTTCATCACCTCCACATTGCAACAGGAGGGAAGCAGGAAACTTCGACTGGGTGCGAAGGAGACCATGCGGATCGCACAGAAGCTCTATGAAAGTGGATTGATCACCTACATGCGTACCGACTCCCCCACATTGAGCCAAGAAGGAATCAGAGGTGCCCGCGATGCCGCGGGAACACTGTATGGCATGGACTATCTCTCACCCTCACCACGTCAGTACGCCACCAAGAGTTCCTCCGCCCAAGAAGCCCACGAAGCGATACGGCCGGCAGGAGAAAGTTTTGTGCATCCCGATGAGAGCGGCCTCCACGGAAAAGATCGGGCACTTTACGAACTGATTTGGAAACGGACCCTCGCAAGCCAGATGGCTGAGGCGATCAAAGCCTCGACGACAGTCAAGATCGGAGTGGATGATGCGCTGTTCTCCGCCTCGGGCAATAGAATAGTCTTCCCCGGATTCATCCGGGTGTATGTCGAAGGAAAGGATGATCCCGAAGCGGCCTTGGAGGATTCGGAACGATTGCTTCCTCCACTTGCACAAGACGAGGTGCTCCTGCCCGATGCCGTCGAACCTGTTGGTCATGAGACCAAGCCTCCCGCACGATTCACCGAGGCGACATTGGTCCAGGAGCTGGAAAAACAAGGCATAGGGCGTCCTTCCACCTATGCAACCATCATCGACAAACTCTTTGAGAAAACCTATGTGGAAAAGGACGGCACGGCACTCGTGCCCACCTTCATAGGATTCGCCGTGGTGCAATTCCTTGAAAACCATTTTTCCAACCTTGTCGATTACACCTTCACCTCCAAAATGGAAACCGCACTTGATGGTATTGCCGAAGGAAAGGTGAACCAGCTGGATTTCCTCCGTTCATTCTACGAAGGTGAAGAGGGATTGGAGCAACAGGTCGATACCAAAATGAAGGAGGTGAAACCCTCCGAAGCGAAACAGATACAACTTCCCCAGATCTCCCCCTCCTATCCTGTGCTCATAGGAAAATTCGGTCCCTACATCTCCAAGAGGGATGATGATGGAGAAAGGGGTGAATCGGTCTCGATCCCACAACATCTCCATCCGGGAACCATCACCGAGGAAGACATCCAACAGTTGCTTGAGCTCAAGGCGAATGGAACCGAGAAGAGCGAACCGATATGTGAAGACCCTGAAAGTGGTCTCCCGGTATATCTGCTCACAGGAAAGTTCGGTCCCTATTTCCAATTGGGCGTGAAAGGAGAGGACAATCCGAAACCCAAGACCTGTAGCGTGCCCAAAGGCAAGGACCCTCTGCAAATGGATTGTGAGGAGATCTTGGGTTATGTCCATCTTCCCCGTCAACTCGGGGTCCACCCCGAGACGGGAAAACCCGTGGTTGCCCAGTTGGGCCCCTACGGACCCTATGTGGGATCCTCGAAGGAGTTCCGTTCACTACCGAATGCCGATGCGATATTCACCGTGACGTTGGAGGAAGCCCTCAAGATGCTCGCAGCACCGAAACCCGGAAGATCCGCGAAGGGAACGGCAAAGGCAAAAGAGCCGGTGAAGTCGTTCGGGGAACATGAGGGTAAACCTCTGGGTGTATTCAATGGAAAGTTTGGATTCTACGGAAAAATCGGTGATATGAATTTCCAGTTGCCCAAGGAGATGAAAACCGATGCGAATGCGTTGGAAACCTTGACCCAAGCACAGATGGTCGAATTGTCCAAATCGGCAAAACCTCCGAAAAAAGGGAAGAAAGGGAAACGAACCACCAAGAAATAGAACCAAGTGGACAGGCGGGAACACCTCATACGATTCCCGCCTTGATTTTCATTTCCCAACGAAACGAGGGTAGTGGAACAACTACTATTGGCCATTTTCAAACGAAGAGAGAGTAGCGGATCCATTTATGGATACTTTACCGAACGAGTGCAGAAAACGTAGGGGTAGATACCCCGCCTCTTGGGGCGGCAGAGGATGCGAAGCTTCCTGGGTCCACCGCTTGCCCTGGGGCAACTATACCATTCATTCCGTCATGAAAAGCTTCTGTGCCCCGATTCTCACCTTCGTACCGAGATATGGGTAGATCGCGGTGATCCAAAGCCCCGTTGTGACGTAACGGAAGAATCCCGAGGCCATATGATCGGGCAATACTGCCTTCAAGGCCTGTATCACCAACACCACCAGAATGCCAATCAGAAGCCTGAGAATCTTCAATCCCTTGCCACCCTCCGTGGTATATCGGATATGTTTTTGATCCCAGGTAAATCCAAGGTACCCTCCTGCGGCTAGGCTGAAGAGCTTCATTGGATCTGTGAAGCCAACCGGATCTGCGATTCCCGCTTCGATCAGTATCACAAGAAGCAAGGCAAGGACCGTGGAGACGATGCCGGCGATCGAGGAGAATCGTATCAAACGATCCCTATCGTCATACAGACGGGAGAACCATCCATAAGTTGCGAATGTGACCGAAATTCCCAATGCCAAGCCTCCGAACACGTCGATCGGCCAATGGACACCGAGATACATGCGGGAGAAACCCACCATAAGGATTGCGAGGGCACATAGGAACGATACCCATCTTCTGCGCATGCTCACAGCCAACGCGCTGTAGAAGGATGCCGCTCCGGTGGTATGTCCACTGGGGAATGAATAACCGGTTGCGGTTGCCACCCTCTTTCCCTCGATTTCCTCGATCACCTGAAATGGTCGTGGAGCCTTCACGATGGCTTTGAGCACGCTCATGCCGATCAAGGAGAAGAACAGGGTGGAAAAGATGGTGAATCCCCGTTTCTTCGAAGCGAGCCAAAGGAATACCGCCACGGCAATGATGAAAACGGTCTCCTCTCCAAGCATCGTCATCAACTCAACGATGGTATCCAACAGCGGGGATGCCATTCGCTGGAAAAACTCCATGATTGCCAATTGCATATGCGCCCTCCTTGGGTTGCTCCTCAGCAGAGCGGATCGATACCTTTTGTTCGTTGCAGTATAGCCTGTCGATAATGGCATGACAATCCAAAATGGGGAAATCGAAAAAAAAGTATGGTGCGGGGTGTTGACAAAAATGCGACTACGTTGTAGTTTCTCCTTGCACTGATGAGGGTGTAGCGAAGCTGGTTATCGCGACGGCCTGTCACGCCGTAGATCGC
>CAYZJV010000036.1:0-28160 GCA_964478945.1 uncultured Spirochaetaceae bacterium
AACTTGGGGTGACGGATCACGAAAGTGGGGGCATCGATGGTATCGATCGATTCCAACTCTTCGATCGTACCTTTCTGCGAATCGAAGCGGACGATTTCGAGTGCGGATTCCCCCTTCTTCAATCGTGTGCCGATATACAAAAGCTTTGTGTGCATGGTGAACCTACCAATCGACGATGCTTTGGTCATCGTCGGCATACAGTCGTGGTGAATCCCAATCGCCGGGATAGCTTCGTTCCTCGACCATCGACTCATCAACTTCGATACCGAGTCCCGGAGTCTTGGGAATGGTGATGTAGCCGTCGACGATCTTGAACGGCTTATTCAGATACCCTTGTCCGATATCCCACTCTTCCTTCATCCCGAAGTGCTCGCATATGAGGAAGTTTGGGGTACAGGCACCGAGTTGGATATTCGCTGCAAGCGAGATAGGTCCCAGCGGATTGTGGGGTGCCACCTTCACGTAGTAGGCTTCCGCCATCGCAGCCATCCTGCGTACCTCGGCTATGCCTCCTGCGTGGCAAAGGTCGGGCTGGATCACCGCTACAGTGTGCTTCTCCAACAAGGATCGAATACCGAATCGGGTCACCAATCGTTCACCGGTGGCCAGTGATACCATCGCCTTCCTGGCGATAGTATCCATCGCATCGGTATTCTCCGGGAGGCAAGCCTCTTCAACAAACAGAGGTCGGTAGGGTACGATCCCATCAATAATCTGGATTGCGATGTCGGGATTCACCCTTCCATGGAAATCGATCGCGATATCCATATCATCCCCGACGGCCTCCCTAATTTGGGCGAATCTTTGGATCTGACCATCTATATAGCGCTTAACCCCACGATTTGCTGTGAACGGCTCGAGCAATATCTTGATCGCTGTGAAGCCATTGCTCTGACGCTCAAGCGCCCTGGTGATGATCTTTTCCGTGGTCGCTCCCCAACAATGGCCGTACATGCGAATCTTGTCGCGGTACATTCCTCCCATCAACTCATAGACGGGCACATTGAGCACCTTCCCCTTAATATCCCACAAAGCCTGTTCGATTCCGCTGATCGCGCTCACCAGTACGATACCTCCACGGTAGAAGGTGTTGCGGTACATCGATTGCCACAGGTACTCGATCCTTGCAGGATCCTGTCCGATGAGGAAAGAGGTATGTTCTCGCACTGCCGTCTCTACGGTCCGGGCACGTCCCTCCACCATCACTTCTCCCCATCCGACGATACCCTCATCGGTGGATATTTTTACAAATGCCCATCGTGGCTTCACATGGAACACTTCCACTGCAGTTATCTTCATATCTCTCATTCCTTTTCGGGTGTGAGTGCGGTCGAGGACCAGTTGGTATCCAGATCCGTTTCGGTGACCACCGCCAAAGTGGCCCCTCCATCGATGGTGAGGCAAGAGCCTGCCATATACGCAAAATCATCGCTCACCAGATGACGGATCACTCGTGCGATCTCCTCTGGCGTGGCGAAACGCTTGCAGGGGATCTTCTCCTTCGCCTCATGCACTGGATTCTCAAGTGGCCATCCCACGTCGGTGTAACCGGGTGCGATCGCCAACACACGTATACCGTAACGAGCTAATTCCAAGGCGGCATGCTCGGTGAACTTGGCTATGGCCGCCTTCACCGGACCATAGATGCTCGCAGTAGGCCAACAACTCTCCTTCTGATTGGACGAGAGGTTGATGATCACCCCTTTCTTGCGATGGGCGATCATCAATCTCGCAGCTTCCTGAGCACAGAAGTAGGTTCCCTTCCAGTCGATGGAATTGATCGTGTCCCAAAGTTCCTCACTCGCATCGACCAGTGGGGCGAACATGCTCACTCCTGCATTGTTCACCAACAGGTCGATGGGACCGAAATCAGATGTGAACTTGGTGAACATCGCACGAATCTGTTCCACCTTGCCCACATCGGCTTGATAGACTTCGGCCTTCCGCCCCATATCGAGGATCTTCCTCTTGGTCTCTTCAGCTTCATGGGCATGACTGTGGTAGTTGATGCCCACATCATAGCCCGCCTGTGCAAGATCGAGAGCTACCGCACGCCCGATCCCTTTGCTTCCTCCGGTGACCAATGCCACGTTTCCCATTCTTGGACTCCTTTTGCCACACATGTAAGGGGGGACGGGAATCGGGACCATTCTCCCTTCGATCCCATCCCCCTTCCATTGCAACTGTTCAGCTGCGGTTGGATTGGATTGGCTTAACGCAATCCCATCTCCACCAAGACATCCATGTAGTTGTCACTGTTCATGACTGTACCGGTGGTCTCGACCAACAGTGGAGGTTCCACTCCGTCGGCAATCCACTTGTACATGTTCACCGCAGTTTCATAGCCGTGGCGCTTCGCAGCCAAGAGTACGGTCGCATGGAAACCAGTGGTTTCCTTCTGGAGTTCGCTGATGGCGAGCTCGTTTCCGTTGATACCGACACCGATGATATTCTCGCTCTTGATACCGTTTCCTTCCAATGCCCTGACTCCACCGATGGTAGTGTCGTCACACAGGGAGTAGACAAACCAGTTCTTCACTTCGGGATGGGCTGCTACGAGGATATTTGTTGCATCGAAGCCACCTTCCATGGTTGAGTCGGTCTTCGTCGGTCCCTTGAACACGTTCGCTGCAGGGAAGCCCATTTCCACGATCTGGTCGGTCGCACCGTCGGTACGTTCCTTGCTGGTGGGCAATGTATCGTAGGTCAAACATGCTGCTCCGGTCTTGCTCAGATCCCAACCACGACGTTGTGCTTCAAGCATGATCGTCTCACCCACTTGTCGACCGATCTGATATGCCGAAATACCCATATGGTGAACATTCTCCATCGGCTTACCATCGGGTCCGATAAATCTGTCGTCGACACTCATCACCTTCAATCCAGCCTGATCGGCCTTCATCTTGATCGAAGGTCCAAGCTTCACGTCGGGAGTACAGACGATGAATCCCTGTGCATTCTGGGCAGCAAGGTTATCGATTGCGGAGAGGACCTTTTCACCATCGGGTGTGCTGATCTTGATCAACTCGAATCCGTATTCGTCCGCAGCCATCTGGGCGAACTTCCATTCATCCTGGAACCAAGAGTTCTCGGCCAATTTCACCAGGAACCCAATCTTGATGGGCTGATCGGCTTCCATTCCACCTTGTGCGAACACCATGGTGGAAAACAGCAGCAATACCATCATGCTTACGATGATCTTTTTCATATCGTCTCCTTTTCTTCTCTAACGTGTCCGGCATGCACGACACCGTTGGCGACACGCTTGTGATATGTGTGCGATCATCTGGCATCATGCAAGAACCATACCAACCGATCTTTTGTCACGTGTACGCCAACAAAGCCCTTGTATCTGTGTAGTGTGTTCCACACCAAAACCGCATGATGGGTAGTGTGGTTCACAATTGTTTCCCACCGGTAACAAAAAACGTTACCCCATGTCCTCCTCCCGCTCTATCACGGGAAGGGTCACGATGAATGAAGTCTTCTGTCCCTGTTCGCTCGAGAATTTCATCACCCCACCGTGTAGTTCCACGATATTCTGACATATCGAGAGACCAAGTCCGATATTGGTTCTTGTCATTTTGGTGGTGTAGAAGGGATAGAAGATCTTGTCCTTGTCCTGATTCGATATCCCGTGTCCATTATCGCTCACGATTACCGAGACGGTCCTGTTCCCTCTGTTCTCATTCAACTCAAGTTCGATGGAACCATCCTCCAAGACCGCTTCCTGGGCGTTCATGATGAGATTGATGAACAATTGTTTCAATTTGTTCTCATCTCCATGTACCATGGAAATCTTCCTGAACTTCTTTTCAAGCTTGATGTTCTTCAGACTCAATTTGTGTCCAAGCAACATCAATACTTCTTCAAGGGTCTTCTCCAATGAAATGGGCTGGAACGCAAGGCGATTCATTCTTGAGAAGCTGAGGAGGTTTCCCACGATCTCGGAAATCCGTTTCAACTCGCTCTCGATATGCTCCACGTTTCCGGCACATTCGGATTCCAAAGGAGAGAGCTTGATGAGATCCACATAGTTTTGGATAATTGCGAGCGGATTCTTGATCTCATGGGCCACACCAGCTGCCAAAGCTGCCACACTTGCGTTTTTGTTCGCCTGCATCAGATACTCTCGTGTCTGGTAATCGAAACTCATGTCCTCTATGAAGACATTCGTACCTATCCTCTCGGCGTTCTGGTCGATGATGGGACTGAAGGTGAGTTTCAGCACCTTCTCGTCTATCTTCACCGCCTCCAGCGATCCACTCGAACCGCTGGTGAGGAATGAGGTGCAATCCTTCACCACCTGCTCGGGAAGAAACTCGAGTAGTTTCGCAAATGATTTGTTCCTATATTGTATCGGAACCTCACCAAGCAACTTCTTCGCCATCTGGTTCATGAACACCACATCGCAACTACGATTCACCACCATCTCACCGATTGGTAAATCGTCGATCATCGATTCCTGGTAGGAGTTGAGAAGCGACCCGGTATTGGTTTGCTTGGTCTCGTGGGTACCGGTGGCGAAGGCAAGGTTCACCAGTCTGGTCGGATCAAGTGCCTGCACCGCCTCGGTTCCCTTCCGATACCCGTCCTGGAGGATCGTCACCCGATCGGCGATCTTGAAGACATCGTTCAGGCTGCTGGTGATGTAGATGATGCTCGTTCCCTGTTGCTTCTCCTGCTTCAACAACTCGAAGACTTGTCCCACTTCTGCCGGCAAGAGAGTATTGATGATATCGTCGAGGATCAGAACCCTCGGTTTCCTCGCCAGAACATGGCAGATGTTGATAATCTGTCGATCCTTCTCGCTCAGTTTGTAGAGAGGTGTGTCGAGAGGAAGGTCGAGGTTGAAGTTCTTCAAGAGAGTCCTGCTGGCATGCTCCATCTCCTGACGATAGGCTTTGGTAATGAAGAACTTGCGATGGTTGCCGCTGAAGATGTTCTCCACCGCATTGAGCGAAGGAACCAGGTTCTTCTGCACCTGGTAGACCATGCCGATTCCCAATTGGTAGGCCTTTTGGATACTCAGATTGTTCAACTCCTGTCCATCGAACCAGATCCTTCCATCTTGCCTCTTCTCTGCCCCGGCGATGATCTTTCCCAATGTGGTCTTGCCCGAGCGATGGTCTCCGGCGATTGCATGGATCTCTCCTTCGAAGAGTGTGAAGTCGACATTGTTCAGCGCCACCGTGTGGCCATAGGCGTGACGGATATCCTCCAAACGCAGGATGATCTTCCGTCCACTCATACGTTTATCCCCAACTTCTTCATCCTCGAATAGAGGGTCTTGCGTGAAATGTTGAGCAACTCGGCCGCTTTCGTACGGCTTCCCTGGACCTTGTCCAGCGCATTGAGGATCATTTCCCGACTCACGCTGTCGTAGAAGGATTGCAATGGAGGAGACTCTTCCTTCACACACTCGCGTTGATAGTGGTCGGGGATCACATCGCGGGTGATCTCGTCCGTTTCGCAGAAGATCACCGCACGTTCCACACAGTTTTTCAATTCACGCACATTTCCAGGCCAGGAATGGAGCAGCAACATGTTCATCACCTCATCGCTGAAACCCTTCACTTGCTTGTGGTACTTGTGGTTGAATTCATCGAGATAGTATCTTGCCAGTGGAATGATGTCGTCGGGACGTTCACTGAGGGAGGGGATCTCCAGCTGGATCACACTGAGTCGGAAGAAGAGATCCTCGCGGAAACTCCCCTCCTGGATCTTCTCCTGGATATCTTGGTTGGTGGCAGCCACGAACCGCACATCGACTTTTCTCGTGTGATGCGAGCCGAGGCGTTCGAACTCCCCTTCCTGCAGAACCCTCAACAGCTTGGCTTGGGTCTGCAGACTCATGTCCCCGATTTCGTCAAAGAACATTGTTCCACCGTCGGCTACTTCGAATTTGCCCTTCTGATCCTTCTTCGCATCGGTGAAGGCTCCCTTCTCATACCCGAAAAGCTCGCTCTCCAACAGGTTTTCGGGTATTGCGGCACAGTTCATCTTGATGAAGGGACCATCCTTGCGGTTGCTGCACTCGTGTATGATCGAAGAGAAGAGTTCCTTGCCGGTCCCGCTCTTGCCGGTCACAATCACCGGCGCGTCGGTGGTGGCCGCTTTGCGGGCGATATGGATCAGATGTTTCATCCTTTCGTTCACCGTGATGATCGTACCCACTCCTTCGACATCGGTTGCATTGAGCGATGCATCAACCGAACGACGATCGAGAATTTTCCGTATCTCCTCAAGCAATTTTGGGAAGGGTACCGGTTTCTCATAGAAATTGAGGGCTCCGCAACGCATTGCTTCCACCACACTGTCGGTGGAGGCATACCCACTGATCATGATGATCGCCACATGGGGGTTGTATTCCCTGATCCGCTGCAGCAGGTCGATTCCACTCATCCTGGGCATCTTCAGATCACAGATCACCAATTCATAGGAAGATTGCCGAAACATCTCGATCGCCGAAACCGGATCCATGCAGTAGTCGCACTTCATACCATGGGCATCGAAGAGTTTCTTCAGCGAGACGCAATATTCCTTCTCATCATCGACAAGTAAAATTCTATTGTCCATATGCCGTTTATGATAAATCGGTAATGGTGAAAACGCAATCGCAGGCTGCACATCATCCGATTGTTACGGTATCGACACAAAGCGTCTCCACGATGGGTAACGTTCTCCACTTGAGCATCACCATTTGCATGCTCGATTCCCGCAATCTTTAGAATTACGATCTTTCTGTTGTTTTGGCATGCAAATTGCATGATGATGGAGGAGCCACTATGCGCCGGACGACGTGCAAAGGAAGTGAACGGACATGAACAATACATTGGAGTTGCAGGGAATTTCCAAATCTTTTCCTGGAGTCAAGGCATTGGATTCCATCGATTTTTCGCTCGAGGGAGGAACGATCGGAGGGCTTGTGGGGGAAAATGGTGCAGGCAAATCCACTCTGCTCAAGATCCTCAGCGGAGCCTACATTCCCGAGCAAGGAAACATCGTGATCGATGGTGCCCAATATTCCTTCAAAAATACCAGGGACGCGCTTGCCGCAGGGATAGCGATCATCTACCAGGAATTAAATCTGGTTCCCGAGATGACGGTTGCCGAGAATATGATGCTCGGTCGGTATCCGGTGAGGAAGAACAGGTTGATCGATTTCAACGAGATGTACCGCACCGCGAACGAGCAGTTGCAGTACATCATGGAGGACATCGATCCTTCGGTGAAGGTGAAGACCTTGCCCATCGCCCAACGTCAGATGATCGAAATATCCAAGGCATTGTTGCTCAACGCCCGTATCATCGCATTCGACGAACCGACGAGCAGTCTTTCGGAGAAGGAGATTCGCAACCTCTTCAGGATCATCAGGACATTGAGGGAACAGGGAAAGACCATCATCTACGTGTCGCACAGGCTCGAGGAGGTCTTCGAGCTGTGCGATTCGGTGACCGTATTCAGGGACGGAAAACTCGTGGAGAAATTCTCCGACATGAATAAGGTGACGTACGATGTTCTGGTGAACAGGATGGTCGGTCGCGACATCACCGACATCTACAACTACCGCACTCGACCGATTTCCAGCAAACCGATCCTGCAGGTGAAGGACTTCCTCTGCCCCGGTTTGAAGCAACCGGCGACCTTCGATCTCTACAAAGGTGAGATCCTCGGTTTCTTCGGCTTGGTGGGAGCCGGACGTACGGAATTGATGAAGGGCCTATATGGAGCGGTACGGCCCGAACGGGGAACGATCTCTCTTGGAGAAAAAGAATTGAAAGTCACCACTCCCTTCGACTCGATAAGAAACGGGATCGCATTCCTTCCCGAGGACCGCAAGGACGAGGGGATCATTCCCATCCGCAGTGTGGAGGAGAACATCAACATCAGCAGCAGGCGAAAAAAGACCAGAATGAAGATCTTCATCGACCATGAGTGGGAACGGAAGAATGCCGAGGAGTTCATCGCCAAATTGGATATCAAGACCCCGAGCAGATTGCAGATCACAAACAATCTTTCGGGAGGAAACCAGCAGAAGGTCATCCTCGCCCGTTGGTTGAGCGAAGACCTGTCGGTGTTGATCATGGATGAACCCACCAGGGGTATCGATGTCGGTTCCAAGAACGAGATCTACCACCTGATGTATGAGATGACAGAAATGGGTATTTCGATCATTTGCATCTCAAGCGACTTGCCTGAGATCATGGGCATCTGCGACAGGATGATCATCATGCGGGAAGGAAATATCGTCACCGAGATACCCCGAGCCGAATTGGACAAGGAGAAGATCCTTTCCCATGCACTGCCGGTGAAGCAGACCGAATCACACACGGCATAGCCGTTGCACCACAAAGAGAGAGGAATCGAATATGGCACACACAAAAAACCGCACCTTTCAACAACATATCAGGAACATCTGGCAAGATTCGGGAATGTTGGTAATCTTCATCATACTGTTCTTGTTATTGGCGATCTTCGTACCCTACTTCCTCACTTGGAGGAACATGATAGGGCTGGGACTGTCGGTCTCCATGGTGGGAATGGTATCCTGCACGATGCTCTTCTGTCTCGCCTCAGGTGATTTCGACCTATCGGTCGAGAACATCATAGCCTTCAGCGGTGTCACCGCCGCTGTTGTGATCAACAGCACCAACAATGTGCTGTTGGGCATCGTACTTGGTATCTTCGGAGGAGGTCTCATCGGTTTCTTCAACGGACTGGTGATCGCCAAGGGAAAGATCAATGCCTTGATCACCACACTCGCGATGAGCCAGATTGTCCGTGGCTTGGCCTTCATCGTAGCCGGTGGTGAAGCGAGGAGCATCGGCAATTCCCGTTTCTTCATACTTGGAAACGGCATGATACTCGGCATCCCCGCTCCGATTTGGATCACGATCATCTGTTTCGTGGTTTTCGCCATACTCATCCGTTCCACCACATTCGGAAAGAATACGGTCGCCATCGGAGGCAATGCCGAAGCCGCCCGTTTGGCAGGTATCAATGTCGACAAGACCAGGATGCTCATATTCAGTCTACAAGGTTTGATGGCTGGTTTCGCCGGTGTGGTGCTCGCTTCGCGAATGACAAGCGGACAACCGAACACCTCGCAAGGATTCTCACTCGATGTCATATCCGCATGTGTACTCGGTGGTGTCTCGCTCTCCGGTGGTGTCGCTCCTATCCTCGGTGCGATCGTCGGTGTATTGATCATGGGTACGGTGCAGAATGCAATGAATCTGATGAATATCCCCACCTTCTACCAGTATGTCGTACGTGGTCTCATTCTGCTCGCTGCGGTGCTGATCGACCAGTTCAAGCAACAGTCGAGAAAAGTCTGAGAGATACGGGAGCATTGGTAGCCATGCTGCAACTGTCCAACGGTACGTACTCGATCAAAGTCGATCCGAACCATGGAGGAAAAATCACCTCACTTATCTATCTTCCGAAGGGAATCGAACTGCTCGTACCACCACCCATAGTTGAGGCAACTACGACTTCCGATGAAAGGTGGCCCCTACGGTTTTCCCTCGCAGACTCATATGGATGGGACGAGATGTTTCCCACCATCGATGCCGATGAGAATATTTCACTTCCTTGGGGACCTGTGGACTTTCCCGACCACGGGGACCTGTGGTCGCTGCCATGGGTCTGTTCACAGGATGCACAATCGATCACCGGTGAGGTGATGGGTACATCGTTCCCCTACCGCTTCAAGCGGATCATGGCACTCGAGAATGGGAAAATTCTGGTACGATATTCGATCACGAACCTCACTTCGAGTGCGATATCGGTCGTGTGGGCGGCCCACATGCTCTTCTCCCTTGTTGATGGGATGTACCTCGAGCTACCGGATGAGATCGACTCGGTCATCAACGCCTTCGATGGAGGAATCTTCGGTAGGTATGGTCGCTTGGTGAGAAGTGGGGATATGTCGTTTCACCGACATGCCTCCTTCCTAGCCGATTCGGGCCTCTGTGGCAAATGGTATACCTCACACAAACTCCATGAAGGTCGGGTTACCTTGATCTCTCCATCTCAGGGGATCGCCACCACCGTTTCTTTTCCCACAGAGCAGGTTCCCTATCTTGGAATTTGGATCACCGAAGGTGGCTGGAATGGTCAGAGGGCGATTGGTGTGGAACCTGCCAATGCGGCTATGGACTCACCCTCGAAAGCAAGGAGATTCGGCATGGAGCATATCTTGCCTCCCCATGCCGCGCAATCCTGGTCAATGGAACTTTCTATTGCTCCCATTGGAATTTGAATTTCTCCTCAGCAGTTGGGCCATTGTCCACACAACATCATGGCGACTATCGCACCTTGGTGAGACGGATCTTCCTGCAGAATAGAGGAGAAGATTGTCGTAGCCTCCCTGACATCACCCAATCCCAGTAGTCCCAGACCAAGATGGTAAAGGCAGTGCTCCACATGCTGCTTTTGCACATCGGTGTGGAACACCGAGGTCTCGGGTAGCGATACTGCGAAATAGTCGGGCATGACCGAATCGAATTGATGCTGCCGCCCATAGGTGGCCAATTGGTTGAAGCGTTTCCGTGCTCCTTCGGTGTCACCCAGTTTTCTGCAGGCGAGTCCTTGGTAGAAGATCGTATCGGATGGTTGGTCGTTGTAGTAATGTGATTCGGCGGGTGTATCCAGGCCCACAGTCGCCTTTCTCCACCATCTGGCGGCCTCCTCTTCCTTACCCAAAGCCTGGTGGGCATTACCGAGAAGATAGCAGGCGATGGTGTCCTGGGTATGGGGCAATCGACCTTCACCGAGGTTTTGTGGCCAGGTGAAGGTCCTGGACAGATACTCGATCGCCTTGCGTTCCTCGTGGTGCTCCATATGTTGCCGTGCAAATCCGATGAGGCTTTGGACATACTGACCGCTGACCAAACCTTCCCCACCCTCCCATGGATGGAACTTCCTAGCCATTATCGCATCGAGTGCAAGTTCGTGGTGCCCCAGGCAATTGAGCAGAGTCACCCTACGTAGATACAGATCATCCCTTTTTATAAAGGTCTGGCTGAATCGATCGAGGAAGAGCAGCCGCTGCCTTGGTGATTGACCAAGCTTCTCGGCCAATTGGTCATATTCGAGCAGGATTCTCGCATCGGACGGATCCAGCTCCTGTGCTTTCGAAATCGCCTCGAAGGCCTTGTGTATATCTTTCTCGAGATTGTGGTAGACGATGGCAAGATTGCGCTGCACGGTGGGGAAATGGGGATTGAGTTCTGCCGATCGTTCCCAGAGATATTGCGCATCGTCATACCGCTTATAGTCATACAACAGATTGCCCAACAGATATTGGGCTTGCGATCCTTCGGGATTGGCCCAGATCGCATGCTGCAATACCCGCATCTCATCCAAGGAAGTGGGAAAACACAAACGAGGTGAGAGTTTTTCAGCTTGATGATAATACGAGCGGGACTTTTCAATTTCCCCGCTGTCGAGCCAAGTGAGGAACCCCTTCGCATAGGTCGTCATCGGATCATTCGCAAGAGCATGGGACAGGATGGAAAGTGCTTCCTTCACATCGCCCATCTCCTCGTAGAGGAATGCCAGAGCAAAGAAGTAACGGCCCTCCCGTCGCATCAAGGCCAACCATCCACTCTTCTCATCCGTACCAATGGTTTGCTCATATGCCAGGCCATGGTCGAGGGGATCGATTTGCCTACTCTCTTCGATCCATTCGGATGTACTTTTTCCCAACTTTCGCAGCAGGATGGTCTTCAAAAGCCGACTTTTCATGTCATGTGAATGGTAGATGAGCGCCTTCTCGACGAACTCGAGGGCTTTTTGATGGTGGTTCCACCGCGATTGCAGACATGCAAGACGATAATACGCCACATTCTGGGTTTCGGCCGACCACACTGCCTTGAAAAAGGCATCGTACGCTTTTTCATACCGTCCGAGCATCCACAGCGTCAATCCCATATGGTAGTACGGTTCGGAAGTATAGGGGTTGGGGTTCTTCCACTGCGACTTGGTGACCGCTCGTTGGAAATGGCTCAGGGCCTGTTCGAATCGTCCTTGCCGAAAGAGATGGAGACCGTAGGTATTGTTCAATCTTATGTCGGTTCGATCGCGCTGCAATCCTTCGAGAAGATAGTCGACCGGATCATAGCTTGCATGTCGATACTGAATCAGATGGGTTGCCGCGAGATACAGCTCTTCGTTCGATTTCAACTGTTCGGGAGGTGGCAATGCCTCAGCAGGTTCTGGAATCGGTTTGTCGTGTGTACGTTGTGGTGAGAAGGAGGCCAATACCTCATTCGTAGAGGTGGTGATGGTACAGACGGTATCGTAGATAATCCGCTCTTCCCATATTGCGGTGAGGCGATGACTATTGGAGGGATCCAGATTCACCTTCTCGTCAATAAGCGTGAGGTCACCTTTGGTGATCATGATATGTACATTGCTCTGGGAAGAAGTCACATAGACCACCAATTCCATGTCCTCTCCCTTCTGCTCATAGCGTATGATCACATCCTTGTTGGCGAACGTTGCATTGCCGACCTCCTTGTAGGGCATGAAGTACTGGGTGAAGGTCTTCTCCTCGTGCGGCTTGAGCCAAGTGAAATCCGGCTGGTTGTCGGTGTAGACTCCGGTCATCAATTCGATGTAGGGACCATCTTCGTCGGTGAGGTTGCGATCCCAGGCTTGACCGAAATCGCCGTTACCCCAGGTCCACTGTTTCTTTCCTGGAGCGATATGGTGGTCCGCGATATGCATCAGACCGGCATCCTTCGATTCATCGTAGTTGCCGATGAAATCGTAGTCGCTGTGGTAGGCCATATAGGAGGTGGGCACCTGAATGTTGCGGTAACGGGAGATATCGATCCCAGCCGAGTAGTCGAACTTGTAGTATTCCCCAGTTGCGATCGGAAAGGTGCTCACCGCCCTCTTGCCGTGGTCCATCACCGCATGCACATCTGGAGGAAAGACAGAGAAGGTATGGTCGTTAACCGCTACGGCGGGATTCGCCCACCAGAGGAATGTCTGGGAAACTGGAGTGCGATTGTACAACTGCCCTTTGATCTCGATGTAGGCCTTGTCGGGATGGAGTGTGAAGGCCGCCATTCCTTTGGTTCCGTACATCCGCTCGATTTCCCCTACCCAAAGGGTTTTGGAACCATCCTCGTTCTCATCGATGTGGTATTCGATCGGCATGAATGTCGAGGGTCTATGGTGCTGTGGCCAGTTGAATTCGATGCCTCCGGAGATCCATGGACCTGCGAGTCCCACCAAGGCGGGTTTGATCACCTGGTTGTAGTAGACGAACTCATACCCGTTGGTCTTGTCGGTGGCACGATGAATCCTTCCCCCGAGTTCGGGCAATACCATCACCTTCAGATATTTGTTTTCAAGAAATACCGCACGATATTCCTTGTCCTGTTTTTCATCCGAGAGGGTTTCGGTGACAGGGAGCGGATAGACTTTACCCGAGCTTCCCTGATAGACCCTACGTTCGAGGAACATGGGGTTCACATCGGGTTCACCGGTCGCATAGGTAGGTAGAGAAACCACTTCCTCCCATATCGCAACGTTCGATATTGCATGATCGTTCAGCATTTCATCCATCATGGGCCTCCTTGTCCGTTACCACAATTGTAGATCAACGGTGTTGGATTGGTAGATGAGGAATATGCAAAGATTTGGACTATCTTCCACAACCATGATACAGTGTACCCATGGTGGAACACTACAAAAGGGAGGGTTTCGCTGGGGAACGGCTAATCGTCATCCCCTCCGATTTGTTCGCTCCCTACGCAGAACATCCTCTGATCGGAAGATTATACCCGACCGATGCGGGCTTCTTTCCCCATGCGGTCGACCATTACCGCAAGCGTCCCCGTGGGTGCGATGAACATATCCTCCTCTATTGCATGAAGGGGTCGGGTATGGTGACGCATCACTCGGAGAAGCGAATGCTTGTTCGTGGCGATGTCTTTTGCATCCCAAGGAACACACCCCATACCTACCATGCATCGGCCGACGATCCATGGAGTCTCCTTTGGGTCCATTTCAAAGGTTCGGATGAGATCCTCTACCCTTTGGATGAATTGAGGATCGTGAAGCTCGAGCAACCTAGGGAGCAAAACCGGTTGCAGGCATTGTTCGATATGTTGTTCGAGTCTTTGGAAGGATCCTACACCGAAGGGAATTTCATCCATGCAAGCAATATCGTGGGAGCAATTCTTTCCGAGATCTACTGCAAGGAGAAGTTGCACGAAGGAGATGAGCGGAACCACTACTTCTCGAAAGCCGTGAGGTACATGCACTCTCATGTGCATGGAAACCCGACGTTGGAGGACGTTGCACGCTACCTGATGGTGAGCAAGAGCTACCTCCATGCACTGTTTCGACAGTATGCGAACAAGGCTCCGATGGAGTACTTCCAGCACCTGAAGATCGAGATGGCCTGCCGCTACTTGGACATGACCGATCTGCAGATACAGGAAATAGCTGAACGACTCGGGTATTCCGACATCGGTTATTTCTCCAGAAGGTTCAAGCTGCTCAAACAACAATCTCCGTCAGCATACCGTATCTCCCTGGTAAAAAGCGCAACTTATGCACATTCGACTGCATTTGAAGTGCCTTAGAGCAAGGTTGGTGGTTTACGCAGGACATTGGTGTGCACATTCACTTGCAAATCGTGATTTTTAACCATTTTTATACTAGAAATTCTTCTATATAGCTCTAAATTATTTTGCCAAAATGAAATAATGTATTCTATACAGCACGTATCGCTTTCGGATTTGTAGTGTAATTTATACTACATAGCAGTACTATCACAATATATCACCATTAAAATTATCTCATTATATAAAAATAATTTAAGAAAACCATGGTGAATTTATAGTATAAATGCACACAAAACTCATGTTGCAAATGAAGGCAATTTGATTAGGCAGGATATGGTCATCTTGGAGGGTGGGACTTATGTGCGGAGGTTGACATTCCCTCCTGGGTGAAAGTGCAACTTATCCTCGTTCGTCCGCTGTAGAAAGGATCTTCGGCCTCATGGTCATCCAAAACAAAGGAAATGGATGAGCAGCGTGTAGTTGTCCTTCCCTAAATCTCCTTCAGAGCATTCCAACCGCTTTCCACAAACTGTGTCAATGTATGTTGGGTTTCTCCAAACGTGTAGAATTCATCGGATGAAAGTCCCAACGGTTCGTACATCTGTACAAATGGTGCGAATTTCCTCAATGATTCCACCACCTTTTCGTCAACAGGGGTTGTTATGTTGGATTGCCACCTCACATTGCTTTCCAAGAGGGTCTGTGTGGTTTTGGGACTGATCGAAAGAATCGCATCCCAACCGAAGAACGGCAGGCAATGTTCGACTGTCCTCAGTCCTGAATAACAGATTTTCACTGGATAGTCGTGTTCAAGAAAATATGAGTAGGCCCTTTTGCCGATTGCTTCAATGGCATACCCAATTTCAGGTGGAACCATCACTCCCCGGTCCCGCAGTGAACCGACTATGAAATCTTCCAACCTTCCCACCATGAGTACCACCACACATTTCGGTGGTGTACTTGGGTCGACAAGACGCTGCACCCCCCGCATGTAATGCTCTGCAATTTCCCTCATTTGGGAAAAGGAGAAACTGACTGTTCCGGTGGTGTTGATTCCTGCAGCGGTACACTCTTCCAAGGCATCGATTCCGGCCGAGGTTGCGGGCAACTTGACCAGGATATTGGGGGCCAAGGTGGCAAAACGCTTTGCCATCGCAACCATTCGTTGTTGATCGTTGGCCAAAGATGGATCCACTTGGGCACATACATATCCATGAACCCTTTTCGTGGCTTCATATATGGGGTACATGAGGGAGGCAATCTCCCCTACTGTCTTGGATACGATATATTCCGCTTTTTCATCTGGTGTAGCATTGGCGGGACAAGTGGAAAGCAGAGCTTCCCTTTTGCTTGGATTTGATTTCAACGCACGGGCTATCAACAAAGGGTTCGTGGTGACTCCCTTCACATGATTGCCGATCGCATGCTCAACCTCATTGATATCGGCTGTATCCACATACCATACGGTCTTTGTCTTTTCCTGCATCCAATCAAATACATTCTTTCCCATTGCAACAGTTCCTCACTACCCGAATGTTTCCCGGATATGCTCTTTTATGGCGATTATCGATTGTTCGATACCAAAATTACCAAGTCCACTCGCTTCCTCAATACACATCCACCCCTTGAAATTCATTTCATGCAGATTTTGCACGACGTTCCTCATCGGAACCACGCCTTTTCCAACGATGACAGGCTTCGATGTTCCGTATTCGGCGGTATCCGCAACGTGAACACTTGTTATCCGGTCTTTGACCAAATGCATCAGATCAAGTGTGTCGTACCCGTTTATCATAGGATTGGCGGTATCGAAATTGATTCCTATGTTCCCGATTAATGGGAGAAGCGATAAAAAATTATCCCTATCTGCTGTGTAATCGCGATAGTTCCAATTGTTTGGTTTCCCATGGTTTTCCAATACCGGTTGTACACCATACAATTTGGAGAGTTGAACAATTCTCTCAAATACCAGTGCAAGCCGAGCTGTTACCCAATCCCAAGAGAGATTTGGATACTCCTGCCCTACCGTGATGCGTAGCAATTCAGCTCCCAGCAGAGAAGCTTTTTTGAATTGTACTTCCAAGGCGGTCAATTCCATCGAAACCGGAATGACAGGATTGGTGAAATCGGAATAGGTGACATACATTGCGACAGGTATCCCGATATCAAGCAAATTCCGTTTTATACTTGCCAAAGCCTCATCGGTAGTGGCATTCCCAAGCATATACGGACTGATGTCCATCCCATCAAGACCATAGGCGGAAAGTTGTCTTGCCCATGGCAGAATAGTCCTTTCTCCAGAAATAAACTCTCCATACAAAGAAACGGGGAGACAACTGATTTTCACCATGGGTCATTCACCAATTATCGCAATCGCGCGTATTGGTCCTCCGTCGGCGTCCTTGATCTTCAAAGGCAGTCCGATGAATGTGAATCGTTGGGAATCGATCAAATCCAGATGTGCCAACCCTTCGATTATCGGAATGTCATTGCCCAATATCACCTGGTGCACCGGCATGGGTTCTCCATGGGGGACATTGAGATCCACAGAGGGAGTATCAACAGCCAAAAGCGATATCTTCTTGTCGACAAGGTACTGGGCAGCTTCCACACTGAGATGCCCAAAGCTGCTGAATTCTTCAGGATGCGCATAACATCCTGTATTAAGCACCACAATATCACCTGCTTTGATCACATCGTCATACTTGACCAATTCTTCCTTAGTAATCAGCAGATCGTCAGAGCCATACTTATACGACAGATCAAGCATCACCGCAGGTCCGACACATCGTTCGATAACCACATTGTCGACCGTACGAGCTCCCTTCACCTGATGTGCCGGTGCATCGAAGTGTGTACCGCCATGTGTGGGCATCGAGATCAAACGAACGTTCGATGGTGATTGGTCCACACCGATTTCCAATACCTGCTTGAACTCCATCCTTGGCAGTATGGGATAATTGGGAAACCCATCATACAAAGTGAAAGTCAAATCAATATATTTTGCCATATCATCTATCCTTTCAATTCATCGTTGAATTTCATGATCGACACTCCACCATCGACCACGATGATTTCTCCCTGAATATAACTTGAATCGTTTGTTGCCAAGAAAAGGGCAGGACCCACACATTCACTGGTGGTAGCGATATATCCCAAGGCTGTCTTGGATAGTATCGTATCAATGATGTGTCCCGCATCGAAGAACTCTCCCGCGATATTTGTTCCCGAGATCGAGCCATAGGCGATTCCGTTCACATGAATTCCGTATCGACCCAGCTCGGCTGCGAAGGATTTGGTCAACAGATCGACCCCTCCTTTGGATGTATTATAGGGTCCCCTGTTCACTTCAACTTCCACTGCATTCACTGAAGAGATATTTATGATATGACCTCGTATCTTGGCCTCAACCATTTTCCTAGCCACTGCGGAATTGGTGAGAAAGGTTCCCTTCAGGTTCACTCCCAGGATCCTGTCCCATGTTTCTTCGCTTAGTGCGAGCAATGAACATTCTTTGGTAATGCCGGCATTGCTTACCAAAATGTCGATTTTTCCGAATTCGTTCCAGGCGGTATCCACCATCCGGTCCACATCTTGTTTTTTCGACACATCGGCCTTAACGACGATGGCTCTCCGTCCCAATGCTTCGATTGATCTCGCAACCTCGTGTGCATCCTTTTCACTGTGGGCATAATTGACCACGATGTCGGCACCTTCCTTGGCGAACCCTATGGCAATTTCCTTACCGATGCCACCTGAAGAGCCCGTGATCAGAGCGACTTTGTTTTCCAGTCTCATAATAGTTCCATCCACTTGGCAATTGTCGCCAGTGTACCCGTGATTCGAATACACTGGCGTTCATGATTACAATCCCATCCTACTTCTTCTTCTGGGATTCCTGCCACACATTGAATTCATTTCCAAACAGCGATGGATCGGTAACCGGCACATCCTGGGGGCAAAGCGAACTGCAGTTGAGTTGGACAATCGGTCCTACATTACCTGCAACCACCGTTGCCGGCGACCAAGCGGCTCCTTCTTCTACAAGAGTATCTCCGGGTTTCGGGAGCTTGTCGGTCATGTCCATTGCAGCCCAGTAGAGCAATTTCATCGACAACTCACCTTGTGCACTACAAGGAATCACCACATTGCTGTCCAACTTTCCGGCTTTGATCAACTCCAAGTCCACTGGGAAGGCCCCATTGTCCACAAAGATGACATCCTTCAAGGAATATCCGGAACTTTCGAATGCAGCATCGACTCCATCGGCCATCACACCGGTACAGAGGCTTATTCCAATCACCCTATCGCCGTATCTGGTCAACAGGTCGACTGTAACCCTGTTCGCATCGGTTGGATTGAAATTTCCCTGGGCACTTGCAATGGTAAGGAAAGGATAGGTCTCTTCAATGTAGTCGGTGAATCCGTCACTTCTTTCCTGAGCTATCAACGTGGCCATCATTCCTTGGATGTTGAGTATCACTCCATCCTTGGGAATATTCCCGTTGTACTTCTCTTCAAGAAGTTTTCCCATGATCACCGCACCATCCCTAGCGACCTTGTAGTTGTCCACACCAATCGCACCGATCATTTTGCCGCCTTCAGCGATACAGTCGAATCCCACCACGGGAATTCCCGCATTGTTCAAAGCAATGATGCCTGGAATCACGCCCTTTTGGTCAACCGAATTGATCGCAACACCATCAACACCCAATGTGATGGCACTATCGATCAGATTCAGTTGCGTGGTTTGGTCGTTGTTCGAATCCTTCAAGATGAATTCAGCTCCGAGCTCGTCACACGCAACCTGTGCACCTTGTGCAATCAGTGCATGGAAGGGATCGGTGATGTCGCGGGAAATCATCATGAAGGTCAACTTTCCTTCATCCGCCGACTCGACTTGCCCAGCAGCCGAGATGGTTTGTGTCAACAATAGTGCAATGACACATACCAATACTCCGATTCTCATAACTTGTTTCATATACACACTCCTCCTTTTTGGATTGTGTTTTCATTTTCTTTCTGAAAATGCAAATTTCACGTTTTCAATTCAATTGCATGTCCAAGCTTCTTCTTCTCTTCCTTCAAAATGAGATTCTCACGCAACCTGATTTTGCTGTTGTCGAGAACAATGGCGATGAAGATCAGGATGCCTTTCGTCGCATAGACCATGAACGCATCGACACCAAGCAAGGTGAGGGAGTTGTCGATCACGCCCAGCACCAATACTCCTCCCAGCATACCCAAGGCGGAACCGGTTCCACCATTCAAGCCGACACCTCCCATGACGGCTCCTGCGAATGCCATGAACACCAATCCATCTCCCATCTTGTTGGTGATCGACTGCTGTCTTCCTATAGCCATCACACCTGCGAAAGCAGCGATACAACCACTGATCATGAACACTATCGTCTTCACTTTCTTCGTGTTGATACCACTGATGAAACTCGCCCTCTCATTCCCTCCTATCGCAAGGACATTACGCCCGAATTTTGTGTAGGAAAGTATGAAGTGGACGATGATGAATCCTGCGATCATCACAAATACCGCCAGTGGAATATTGAAAGCCAGCTTCTTGCTTCCAAGGAAAATGAAAGAGTCTGGAAGTTGGAATATCGACATCGGGATCAGTTTATAGGTGAGACCCCTCAAGATGATGAGGAATGAGAGTGTCTGCAAGAAAGGATTGATACCCAAATACGAGATCATCACCCCATTGAAAAAGCCTATCAATGCTCCGATCGCAAGTATGATCAGAATCGTGGCGATGGGATTGAATCCCGGAAGCCAGGATGTCATAAGCAACACTCCAATTGCCGGAGCAAATGCGATGGTCGATTCGATAGAAAGGTCGAAATTTCCCGTCATCAAACAGAGGGACTCCGCGATGATCAGGAAACCCAGCACAACCGAATGGTACATGATGTTCGTGAGGTTGTGTGCCGAGAAGAAACGTGGTGTGATGAACGCATTGGCAATCACCAACAGTATCAAGATGACCCAAATCAGATTATCGATCACTTTGAGTTTTAAATTAGTCAACATTATGTAGTACCCTCTCTTTCGCAACACCTTGGATTCCCATGTAGATATCCTTCTCATCGAATTCGTTCCTTTCGAATTCGTCGATGATCCTTCCTTCGAACAGCACCAGTATCCGATCACAAATCTTGATGAGATCGTCTATGCTTGGTGCGGACATTATGATTCCCGCATGCAGCGACAGTTCATCACGCACCATCTTGAGCAATACATCCTTTGTTGAGATATCGATTCCTTTCGTCGGTTCATCGAGCAGGTAAATTTGTGGCTTGGTAGAATATATCTTGCCAAAAATTGTCTTCTGCTTGTTTCCTCCACTCAAGTACCTGATGTCTTGATGGATGGTATGGCATTTGATCTCAAATTTCTTGACCAAAGAGTTGGCGGCTTCATCCCGTTTCCTTCTACTCAGTATCCCCATCTTATTCTTCAACCTATCCAAAGCAATCAAATTTATATTGCTTTCAACGCTCATGATGGATACCAATCCCTCATGTTCCCGTTCTTCGGGAAGATACGCCACTCCTTTGTCTATCGCTTGGTCCGGTCGTGAGAATTGGGAAGGAACACCTTTGACACGTATCGTACCGGACATTGGAGGATCAATCCCGGCAACAGCCTTCATGATTTCCGTTCTTCCACTACCCCGAAGGCCAGCCAAACCAATGATCTCACCTTTGCGAAGTGTAATGTCGATACCATCATAACGACCGAAGTATGAAAGTTTTTCCAATTCCAACACCGTTTCGACATCTTGGGTCGATTTCACCCTATCCATCGATTCTTCGATCAAGACACGCTTGCCATCTCCTACGATATGCTCCGATATCTTCTTCTCATCAAGTTGCGAAATGGGCTCGGTGCATACCACTTTCCCATCACGGAGAACCGTCACCACATCACATATTTCAAGTATTTCATCGGTTCGATGGCTAATGTAGATGATTGAATGACGATCCTTATGTTCGCGGATAATGGAGAACAACACTTCCCGGTCGGATTCCGAAAGAGATGCGGAAGACTCGTCAAGTACGATGAGGGGAGCTTTGGTGATGTAGAAGCTTTTAATTATCGCGAACAACTGTTGTAGGCTGATCGATAGATCGGCCATCCTGATTTCGACATTGATGTCCAAGTTCAATTCATCAAGGATCTCCTTCGTCCTCTCACGCATGAACTTCCAGTCGATGATATGGTTCCTTGTTTTGGGATAGTCGGGAAGGAAGAGGGTTTCATAGATGGTAGCACGTGATATCACTTCAGGTTCTTGGGTCACAATATCGATCCCAAGGTCCTTCGCTTCCATCCTGGAAAGACTCTTGTATGTACGTCCGCCGATAAGGATCTCTCCTTCAGTGGGAGAGATCACTCCCGAGAGGATGCTGACCAAGGTGGTTTTTCCAGCTCCATTCTTGCCGATGATGCCATGGATCTTGCCACGTTCGAAAAACATCGAGATATCCTCTACCGCTATTGTTCCTGGGTAGACTTTTGTAATTCCCTCTATCCGCATCACGGTGGTGTGTTCTTGTATCGGCATGTTATCCATATTCTCTTCCATTCTCAAATCCACACTCGATTTCGCTCAAACCAGTCCCAAGGTTGTCACCACTTCATTGACTTGCTTCGCTTCTTCCTCACTTAGGGGAACCAACGGCAGACGGGTCGGACCTGCGGGCAGTCCCATCAATGTCATGATTTCCTTGATGAACGACTTGTACTTCTCCGAGGCAACCCGGGAGTTGAACAAGCTGATGGGCATCAAGGCTCTATGCAGTACCTTGGCCTTGAGGAAATCATTGGCTTGCACCGCACCCCAAATTTCCAAGACACGATCGGGAATGAAGTTTGCCATCGCGCTTATCATCCCCACAGAGCCGATGAGTCCCACATATGGCCAATGGCAGTCCGCATTGCCGGCAATAAAGTTCACCTTCGATTCGAGCCTGAGGCACTCTTCATCCCATTTGCCGATATCTGAACTGTTTTCCTTGAATCCGATGATCTGGGGATATTTTTTGACCAACAGGTCCAAATCGTCCACCGAAATATCTGCTCCTGTCGCGAAGGAACAGTTGTCTATTACGATACCCAAGGAAGTGCTTTCGGCAACCGCTCCAAAATGGCTCAAGAGCATATCGCGTGTCGGTTTCCAATAATAATGCGGACTTACCATGACGCCATCGGCTCCGATGCTCTCTGCATACTGAACAAGTTCGATGACCACCCTGGTGTCGGTCGAGTTGCAAGTCGGCATCACCGGCACTTTGCCTTTGGCTTCATCGACGACCACCTTCATGGTCTGTTTGATTTCCTCCACGGTCATCATTGGGCATTCACCGGTGCTTCCGACGGGAACCAATACTCCATTTCCCGTCTTGACTCCTTTCTCGAGGATGTAGCGCACATGGGCTGCGACGCCCTCCAGATCAAGACTCCTATCCTCTTTGAACGCCGTGGTCATCATGACGAACACGCCTTTGCACACATTTCTGAATTCTTCAGGTTTCATAAATCATCCTCCATTTTTTATTTCCAACTTATTACCGTTGTCTATCACCGCACTATCGTTTGCGACAGATCTTCGTAAAATTGAATCAAGCCACTGTGATCATCCCCTTGCTTTCCTTTCGATCGCAAGTTCTCCATCATTTCGATGATCAAACTGCTGAGTAAAGCAGGACTTCCAAGCTTATGTGCAGCATCCACCACATTGCCCAAATCCTTGATGTGAAGTTCGATCCTAAATCCTGGTTTGAAATCCCTATCCAAGATCTTCGGCATCTTTGCATCCAAGACGGTGGAACCGGCCAGACCTCCTCTAACCGCCTCATAGACTTTTTTGGGATCGACCCCAGCCTTCTTTGCCAGCACCATTGCCTCGGACATCCCTGCGATATTCGCGGCCACCATGATTTGATTGGACAGTTTCGCGATATTTCCACTTCCGACTTTCCCAATCAAGGTTACCGACGCCCCCATCACATCCAAAATCGGCTTCACCTGTTCGAACGCATCCGATGGGCCACCAACCATGATCGCCAGACTTCCGTCGATCGCTTTGGGCTCTCCTCCACTTACAGGTGCATCCAACATCGCCACATGTTGTTCCTTCAGTTTGTCGGAGATTTCTATCGATACCATTGGATCGATGGAACTCATATCAATGTAGATCGTGTGCTTCTTGAATCCTTCAGACAACCCTTCGTTGCCAAACACCACTTCCTTCACATGCGGAGAATTGGGCAACATGGTGATCACCACATCGCTCTGTTCAGCAACATTCTTGCAGGAAGCACCTTCAGTGGCTCCAGAAGAAACCAGAGCGTCGATATTTTCCTTCACAATATCGTAGACAACAAGTTCGTAGTCAGCTTTCAACAAATTTATCGCCATCGGTTTGCCCATGATTCCCAATCCTACAAACCCAATCTTCTTTCCCATATTCGTGCCTCCTTCATTCACTTGGTATTCATCAGACGTTTCGCAGACTTGATGATCGATTGTTCGGTGAGGTCATATGCTTCCATCAAATCCTCAATGTTTCGAGCCGAAGTACCAAACTGATCCTTGACTGCTATGAACTCGTGGGGGATGTTGATCGACAGCGATCCCATGATCGCTTCACACAATCCTCCGATATACGAATGTTCCTCAGCCACCAAAATCCCCTTGACGGAATCGATATGTTTGGCAATCTCTGCAATCGACAGGGGCTTGATGGTCCCTACATTCACCACCCGCATCGAGATGCCAGATTTCACCAATTCCCCGGCTGCACGTATTGCACGCATCACCATACTCCCATGTGCGAACATGACAAGATCGTTCCCTTCACACATGGTTTTGGTTGATCCCAACGAATACGCATCATCCATCGTTGTGTAGACAGGGAGTACCTCTCTACTGACCCTCATGTACACTGGACCTTGTATCTTCACCATCTCCCGTACCATCATCACCACTTCGTTCGCGTCACAAGGTTCCAGTACAGTCATGTTGGGCAATGCACGCATCAATGCAATATCGTCTATTGCCTGGTGGGTCGACCCATCCCCATAATCGGAAAGACCGGCGCTGGACCCACAAATCTTCACATTGAGTTTCGGTATGCATATCGATTGTCGAATCTGGTCGTAGCAACGGCCGGTAGCGAACACGGCGAATGTATTCACAAAGGGTATATATCCCCCGATTGCCAGTCCTGCGGCGCATCCCATCATATTCTGCTCGGCGATACCCATCTCAAAAAATCTATCGGGGTACACTTCTTCAAACAGATGGGTTTTGGTGGAGAGGCTAAGATCAGCATCCAGCACCACCACTGATGGATAGTTACTTCCCAACTCAATCAACGCATTGCCATACGCATCCCTTAGACTTTTCTTTTCCATATTACTTAGCCTTCTTGTACAAATTCTCGATCGCCATCGCCATTTCATCATTGCTCAGGCTACAGTTGTGGTACTTGTGGGTATTCTCTGCAAAGGCGAAACCTTTCCCCTTGACGGTATTGGCGATAATCACCGAAGGTCTCCCCTTCTCCCCACGCACTTCCTCAAATGCTCTGTCCAACGATTTGAAATCATGTCCATCTGCATTGACCACATGCCATCCGAAAGCCTTCCACTTCGCTTCAAGATCAACGATAGGGTATCGGTCTTTTGTCGATCCGGTGGCTTGGTAACGATTGCGGTCGATTATTGCGGTTATGGAATCCAGACCATATCTGCTCGTAGCCATCGCCGCTTCCCATACTTGACCTTCAGCCAGTTCACCATCACCGAGTATGGTATAGATATGCTTGTCACTTCCTTTCAACTGAAACGCCAGAGCCAAACCCAAGCTGATCGACAATCCCTGTCCCAAGGAACCGGTGTTCGCTTCAATGCCGGGGGTTTTACGCATGTCGGGATGCCCCTGCAATATTCCTCCCACCTCCTTCAACTGACCCAATGCATTTTCAGGCAGTATTTTCATCTCGGACAAAGCCGCATACTGCACCAATACGGAGTGCCCTTTGCTAAGTATCATTATGTCGCGATCGGTGGAATTCAATATTTGTTCTTTGGAGATATCCATCTCTTTGAAATAAAGGTAGGTTATGATTTCTACCAGTGATCCTGAGCCTCCAAGGTGTCCAACGATACCTCCTTCAAACATCCTCAAGAGTTTGCGACGTATATGTAATGCCCGTGTTTCCAACTGGAAATAATTCTTTTCACTGTTCAAACCACAACTCCCATATAATTCTTGTATGTTGTAACTCATCATACAAGTTGCTTGAAAAATACCGACTACCCGGTATATTGCACACCTTGTGCCCTAAGCCGCAGAATATTCGTATTGATATGCTCGTCCATCAATTTTCCGGCAAGTTCCGCATCACGCTTCCTAAGCGCATCCAAGATTTGTTTATGATAATAGATTCCCATCTCAGTTCCTACAAAGGGCACAATGTCAATAACCGATTCTTGCAGAATCAATTGCAATATTTCCATTACCTTGATGATCACCTTGTTTTTTGAGATTCTTGCCAACTCGGCATGAAAATCAAAATCCTTCAAAGCAAACAAATTCACATCAGATTGAGAACTCTCCATCTCTTCAACACTAGTTGCTAATTTGGCAAGATCTTCATCAGTGGCATGTTCAACAACGAGCGGAATCGTGCCACATTCAATGATTTTCCTATATTCCATCACCTGTAACAGATCCACTTGATCAAGTACGATCTTGTGCAACAATGAATTCATATAGAGATCCGTTGAGTATCCCCGCACAAAGGAACCTTCTCCATGTCTGGTCTCAACTACCCCTAGCGCGTTCAGACGATCCAAAGCAGCCCGGATGGAAATCCTACTCACATTCAACATTTTTCCCAGTTCATTCTCTGAAGGGAGCTTGCTCTTTGGAGGCCAAGTGCCCTGAATGATCTGATTCAGTAACTTGCTGAATACTTCTTCCGAAACACTTTTTCGCCTAACCGGCTCAAGCTGTTGCAATAGACACCTCCACTTTCTTTCGAGTTGTATTATAACATACATCATTCAGCTGTCAACATATTTCTTTCAGCCGGTAAAAAGTGCAACTTCTGCACATTCGACTGCATTTGAAGTATCTTAGGGCGAGGTTGGGCTTCTGAGCATGATGTTGGAGTACACATTGGAGTGGGTCTAGGACGTGTATAACAAGTCATGTCTTGGTTTGAAATTGAGGATCACCCCAACATCGATGCGGCAACAGAGAAAACTTGACACCAGTGCAGGTCCAGTGTGTATTAGAAGCCTGGAAGAGATACGAACCAAGTGATTATCCTTAGAGAGAGATAATCACATGTGGGTTACCTTCCTTCCCCCACTTTGTGTGATCCTGATTGGCATATTTCATTTGCAATCAATTCGTCATGCTGCGCGCACTGGAAAGCAGACTACTTGAACGTACCACCAGCTCCGGTTCCAACATGATCTTTGAGGTTATTTCATGACCCGATTCAATACCGTTGATCAGGGTATTCACTGCCAAAGTGGTCATCAACTCATAGTTGATATGTATGGATGTGAGAGAAACCCTATCCAAAGCCGAGGTCCTCAGATTATCGATTCCCACCACCGCGAGATCCTGTCCGACATGGTAACCGCGACGTTCGGCCTCCTGCATGACTCCATAAGCCACTTCGTCATTAATGCAGAGTATTCCATCATACCAATTGTCTTGATCCAACATTCTGCCAAAGGCTTCCGCACCATCATCTATGGATATGCCGGCATAGATGTTGTCCTTGCCCTTAAATGAAACACCCGATTGACTCAATACATTTTTCAATCCTGACAATTGTTGGGTAAAGGAGCTGAAAGTAGACATATCTTTGGAGGAATTGAAGTATGCGATACTTCGGCAACCTTGACCCAGCAGGTGTTTCCCCGCAAGTTCACCTATCGCAAACTCGTTGTTGATCACATATGGACCGGTATAGAATTCAGGGGCGGTATCGACCACGACGTGCGGTATCCGCATCGATTCGATGAGTTCGATCGATGCGGTTTCCTTTTCACACAAACAGAGAATTAGTCCTTCCACCCTCTGTGCAATCAATGATTTGGTGGATTCTATTGCTTTCGCAGGTGACCATCCATTCTCGGAATATATGAGTTGATATCCGTAATTATAAGCGACATCGGTTGCCGTTCGACTCATCACGCTGTAAAAAGATTCGGTAATATCGTTCACGATGAGGCCCAAGGTCTTTGTTCGTCCGACACGAAGATTTTGCGCGACGGAATTGGGTACGTAGTTCATCTCTCTCGCAATTTGCAGCACGCGTGCACGAGTCTTGCTGCTCACACGAGATTTTGGTTTGAAAGAAAGCGAAACCGTGGTTTCCGAGACTCCTGCTTTCTTGGCGACATCCTTGATGGTTGATGAATGTTTTTTAGTCATACGTTAAACCTAAAATACCAAACGTACAATAAAATTACAACTGATTGTTACAATTATGATGCATACCACTAAAATAGCACCATA
>CAYZJV010000037.1:0-26946 GCA_964478945.1 uncultured Spirochaetaceae bacterium
GTCATGTCGATGTGGTGGAAGAAGCCCCATCGGGAGAGGTTCTTCACCTCCAGCAGCGGTTTGCCGATGGGATGGGCTTCTTTTTGGAAGAACTCCTTGATCGATTTGCCGACCATCATCTGCACGATCTCTTCGCGGCTGATTTCATTGATGTTGCGTGTGGCGACTTTCTTCGCATCGCGCATCACCGTCACCCTATCGGCGATCCTGAAGATTTCGGGCAGGTGGTGGGAGATGTAGACGATCGCCATGCCGGTGTTGCGCAGCCGGCCGATGATTTCGAACAGGCGTTCCACTTCTTCTTTCGAAAGGGCGCTGGTCGGTTCGTCCATCACCAGGATGCAGGGGTTGGTACCCACCACCTTGGCGATTTCGACCAACTGGGCCTCATGTTGGCTGATGTCCTCGATCGGCAACAGCGGATCGAGGGTGTCCAGTCCGACGGTCTTCAGCAGTCGCTTGGCTTGCTTGACCATCTTGTCGCGATCGATGAACAGTCCCTTGCGAGGCAACCTTCCGGCGAGAAGGTTCTCCGCGATGCTGATCGGCTGTGCCAGACTCAGCTCCTGATAGATCATCCCGATGCCGTAGGATTTGGCCACCGAGGGTGAACTGAGGCGCACCTCGCGATCGTTTACGAAGATGGCTCCGGTGTAGTCGTTGAAACTCCCGGCGAGCATCTTCATGAGCGTCGACTTGCCTGCCCCGTTTTCTCCCACGAGGGCATGCACCTCTCCCGCATATACTTCGAAATCGACATTGTCCACGGCTATGGTCGCAGGGTAGCGTTTCCCCACTCCCACCATCCGCAGTGCCAGTCCCAGATTTTCACTACTCACTTCATATCCCCTTCACTGTATCGAACATCGCCACCACATTCTCCGGTGGTACGTCGGGCATGATGTTGTGTATCGCCGCGAAGACGAATCCCCCATCCTTGCCCAAGATATCGACTTGCTGCTTCACATGTTCCGACACCTCCTCGGGGCTTTTGCGGTTGAGCACATACCGTGTGTCGGCACCGCCTCCCCAGAAGGTCACATCCTTGCCGAATTCCTTCTTCAGGAAGGCCGGATCCATATGCTGCACATTCGTCTGCACCGGATTGATTACTTCGAATCCCGCGTCGATCAGATGTGGCAGTACCGTCGAGATGCTGCCGCAGCTGTGCAAATAGGTGTGCATCTGGCTATTGCTGTGCACATATTCACACAACTGCTTGTGACGCGGGTAAAACAGTTTCCTATAAAGCTCGGGAGCCATGAATGGTCCCGAATCCATGCCCAGATCATCGCCGAAGCGGATGATGTCGGCCACATCGCCCACAGCCTCGCATACATGGCCGAGGGTCTCCAGATGGACTTCGAGCAGCGCATCGAGCAGTCGCTCGACCTGATCGGGCTCGAGGTAGATGTCCATGAGGAAGTTGTCCATCCTCCTGAGGAAGGTTCCCCACTCGAAGAGGTTGCACCCAGCCACGATCACCAATGCCTTGTCGGTCTGCTCCCGCAGTTCGAGTGCACGTGTGCGCAATTTCTGCCAAAAGTCCTTCTCCACCGCCTTGTCCCATGGACTGTGTACGAAGGCGCTCCAGAGCACCGTGTCCATCGCATCGCCAAGTTTCGCATAGTTGTCGGGATACCCGTCGATGTAGGGAAAATGGGTCTGGTCGAAGAAGGTCGCCCCTTCGGGCATCCTTGCGATCTCAAGACCATTCTTGTTCGCCGCATGCCAAGCACCATCTTCGGACAATTTGGGTGTGAACCATGCAGGATACTGGGCTGTGCTGCCGTCGGCGAGGGTGATGTCGTACCAATCGTCGGGATCGGTTGTGAAGGTACGACCGATATCCAATGCGGCCACATCGAAGCGATCGATGATCGCCTCGGATGGCTCTGCGAGCTGCTGCACCACGTCGTAGACCTTGGTCGGCTCTCCGTTGATGCCGAGATGCTCCTTCACCCGGTTGTAGGCGATTGCGGAGATACCCGAGCTTGGCGTGGAACCGAGGTCGATGGGAATCGCATCGGGTTCCTTATGGGCTATGCTGGTCAGTATCCTTTCTCTCGCCGTCATACGCTCACCCCAACTCGGGAATATCGTGGGGACCGAGGTCCAGTGGATAGACTCCCCACTTGCGCACGAGGTTCACCGCGAACTCATACCTTTCGGCCGATACGTTGGAGGGTACCGAGTGGTCCGACTGGAAGATGTAACCGCCGCCCTTGGCAGCATTGAGCTTGCGCAGGATCTGCTGTTCCAGTTCGTCCATCGGCGCTTCGGCCCAGGCGAGTGCATCCATGTTCCCACAGAATCCCATCCTGTGTCCGTACTGCTTGCGCAGCTCCACCACATCGAGTCCCGATTTGGCTTCGAGCGGGTTGTAGCTGTCCAATCCCATCTCGATGAAATCCTCGTAGAGGCAGGAGGCGTTGCCGCAACCGTGGTAGATGACGGGGATGTTGGCTCCGTGGCACACGTCGATCATCTGTTTCACGATCGGCTTGAAATACTTGCGCCAGTAGACCGGGCTGAAAAGCATGCCGTTCACATAGGCCACATCACCCCAGATGACCATGCCGTCGAGCATGCCGTCGGCGGCCTTGATCTGGGCCTTGGTCATCTCCACCAGGAAGTCGCCGAGGCGGGTGATGAACTTGCCCAGTTCATCGGGATAGAGTCCTATCCACATCATCACGTTCTCGCTGCCGATGATGCGCCAAAGCTGCTCGTGTCCTTCGCAGATGCTGCCGAACACGGGGCGTTTGGGATAAATCGCTTTCACGGTGTCGATCCATGGCGGTATGTCGCGTGTGAATCCGTCGCCGACCCCGGCGATCTGGTTGTCGCCGCCGGAGAAGTAGCGCCTGTCGTCCCACGGATCGTCGAACTGGAAGTCATCGAGTTGCTCGATCTCGTCGATGCTGAAGGAGAGGAAGGCTGGCATCGGGTCTTCGAACTTCTTGCGTATGACCGCTTCGTAGCCGGTGCGCACCACGACTTCCTCATCGTCCTGCTTGACGATCTCGAAGTTCTTGATATGGGGATCCATATTGGGTGTGGTGCACTGCCAGTCCAGATCGTAATAGTCGTAGATATCGGTATCGGCGGGAAGTCCAAGCTCCTCCTTCCATCTCGAGAGGAAGCCTCCCCAGTAGAAGTCGCTGACCGGCACCCGGTCGGCCTCTTCGTGGTGGAGGGTCTTGAGCATCCTGTCCAATTTTTCCATGCATCCTTTGCTTCGTTCCATGTCCTGCTCCTAATCCTGGTGGAAGACTTCTTCCATGTCGGCCCACCATTCGTCTTCCTTGCGTTTCTCATAGGGTTGCTGCAGTGGCTTCTGCACCGCCCACCACTTCTGTGTCATCGGATCGGCCGCCATCTTGGCCATATCGCCTTCGAAGTCGTCTCCGACGTATTCGAAGTAGGCGAACAACAATCCGTCGTGGTGATAGATGGAGTAGTTGGTGATGTTGCACTCGCTAATCGTCTTGGCGACTTCGGGCCACACCGCTGCGTGGTATTGTTTGTACTCTTCGATCTTGCCCGGCTTGATGCGGATCAATTGACCAAAACGTTTCATAGGTACCTCCCACTCTTGTCTCTTTCCTATAGCCTACCACAGGTTTGGGTGGTGTCAACAAAATTTTACTATAAATTTATGATAAAATTATTCAATTTGGAAAAATGTTTATCACTTTTCCAAATTACTGTGATATAGTACAATCCAGAGGGAGCAAAAGAGATGAAGCCTACGTTGAAACACATCGCCGAAAAAGCCGGGGTATCGGTACCCACCGTTTCCATGGCAATCCATGGCAAGGGACGCATCACCGCAGAGACGCGCCAGCGCGTGCTCGATTGCGCAACCGAGTTGGGATACCCCATCCACCTTCGCCGCCGCCAGGCGCAGCAGGCCCTCGAGTCGAAGACGGTGGCACTGCTGTTCAACGTCGATGCCGAGTGGGGCTTCATCTGGGTCTTCATCCGGCCTGTGGTGCAGGAGATCGAAGCGAGCATGCGTGAAGCGGGTTTCACGATCGCGATCATCCCCATCACCAATGATATGGCCGATGAGAAGATCATGCGCAAGATCACCGATGTGGGAGCGAAGTCGGTCTTCGCGATGCACTTCGGCGATGCTCCTTTGTTCACCACCTTGGAGAAGAACGGGATACCGGTGATCCTGGTGATGAACAACGAATACCAGGATCGGTTCCACAGCATCTGCTCCGACGACTTCCAGGGAGCCTATGAGGGTACGAGGCACCTGATTACCCTGGGTCATCATCGTCTCGCTTATGTGGAGACCGAGCGACCCAACCTCCCACGTTTGCTCCATGATCGTCTCTTCGGTTTCAGAAAGGCGTTGGCCGAGCATGAGATTCCCTTCTCACGCAATCTCACGATCCGTTATCGCAGTGGTGACGAGCATCACCTCCGTGGCGAACTTGCAACGATGCTGAGCCTCGAGGAACCACCCACCGCATTCTTCTGCCTCGACGACGAGTTGGCCACACATGTGGTGGCCCAGCTCGAGCAACTGGGAATACGGGTTCCGAAGGATGTGTCGGTGATGGCACCTGGAGATGTCATGGACTACGATTTGGCCTACAACCGTCAGATCACCACCATGCGGATCAACACCACCCAGATGGGAAAGGCCGCCGCATCGATGATGCTCGCACGCATCGGAGAGGGCGATGACGATGTCATGGTGGTCAAGGTCCGACAGCAACTGGTGGAACGCGGCTCCTGCGCCGCCCTGCCCGGAGCGGCTCCCAGCGGGTACATGGCTCCGTGAGGTGGTGATTACCTCTTGAGTTTCATTGTTGGGGATATCTCGCTTTCCAACCGATGAAGATAGTGGCGATACTCGCCGAAAAGCAGTTCTAGATTCACGTTGTCGGAGGGTAACAGAGCGTCGGGGAACTGTTCCATTCCGGTATACTCGGGATGTTCGGCATCTTCGCGCCAGATGCAATGCACCTTTTGGTTTCCCTCTTTCACAAGTAGGTTCGACAAGGTGACCTCGTCGGTGATGAGATCAATAAGTTCTCTTGCTTCCACCGACATCAGTAACCACTCATAATCCTTTCTGAAATTTACGCACACTGCCAAATAGTGTTGCTTCGAGGTGTCTGTCAGGCTGAACACCATGGGCAAGTTGCCATGGGAGAGAAACTCTTCATCGTGGTAGAGGTTGCCCCAGGGGGTATTGGTGAAATATGGATCCTTTTTCTTGTTGTTGGCCATACGCTTGCTCTTACCCAGTATAACGCCTTTTGCACTCTTCTAAAATAGCAATTGTGGCGGTGGCTCCAAATCGATCGGTTCCCGCTTCGATGACCTTCAGCACATCATCCAAGGTCCTCACTCCACCTGCAGCCTTGATCTTCACCTTAGACGAACAGGATGCGCGCATGAGCCTGAGATCCTCCAGGGTGGCACCTCCGGTGCCAAAACCCGTGGAGGTCTTCACGAAATCGGCTCCAGATTGCTCGCATAGCTCACAACCTTTCTTGATCAGCTCCTTGGTAAGATAACAGTTCTCGAGAATCACCTTCACAAGCGCTCCATTGTCATGGGCTACTGCGACGATTTGCTCGATTTCGTGTTGGACATATTCGTACTCGCCTGAGAGCAGTCTCCCGATATTCAGCACCATGTCCAGTTCCACCGCTCCATCTTCAATTGCCTTTTTCGCCTCGAATACCTTCACCTCGGTGGTATGGGCACCATGGGGAAAGCCGATCACGGTGGAGACCTTCACATCGCTTCCCTCCAGGAAGGACTTTGCCCGTGCCACATCCTCGGGATGCACACATACGGTGGCACAGTGGTACCGCTTGGCCACCTCAAGACCACTGGTGATTTCCTCCTGGGTCAAATAGGGTCTCAGCAGTGAATGATCGATCATCTTCGCTATCTCGGCACACCTGTCCATACAAACCTCCCGAAGTTGCTTTCAGCAAACTACTTCTGGTTGATTAGGTCAATACCGATATCCATACTCGATTACATCAATCGAGATGCCATGCTTCACACATGAAGAGGCGACAGCGAATGCAGGGCTTACCCACATAGGGAAATTCGTGTAGATCCCCCAGAAACGGATGAATTGTATTCTGTCACCCATTTTGGATCCACCAAGTCGGTATCCTTCCCTCTGGTTCATACTTCGTGAAACAAGTCATCCATTCCCACGAGGTGCACCCCATCATGGTGCGCTTGTTCAATCACCGCATCCGTGAATCCCGATTTACTGAAAATATAATACGAGCGATTGATCGGTTTGGTATGAATTTTAGTCGTATCCATAAAGTCCCTGTACGCATGGATGTCAAAGAGCTTGTCGCGATACTTGCATTCGCAGAAGATGGCAGATTTATGAGTCTTGTCCAGCGCAAGAATATCGATATCGCACTGCTTCCGAGTCCTGGGATCGCTTCCCCACCAACGGCTGCTGGTATGGGGAATGAAAGGAAGCTTTCGTTGCTTCGCAAGTCTCCTGAGATATTGGGTGCAAATCTTCTCAAACACTCCACCCATGTAATCCGAAAGCTGACCATATATCTCCATTGCCGACGCATCATCTCCGAGCAACTCATGGTAACTTTTGTTGGCGAAGATGAAGTGGTACCAGAACAAGAAGAAATTATCAGAGATTTGGTAGATACTTTTCTTGCCGGATTCCTTCTGCCCCGCTGGCGTCACTTTGTCCACAAGCCTCATATGTCTCAGGGTCCTGATATACTTGGAACATTTGGTCTGCTCCTCACCGATTCTCCGGGAGATATCGTTGAGACGACTTGAACCGGTTGCGATGGCCTCGAAGATGCTATTGTACATTGCAGGTTCACGGAGTTCCATTTTCAAAAGGTTCTGTGTCTCATTGGAGAGAAATGATCCCATTCGCAGGATATTTTGAGCAATATTTTGCACAATGGTCGAGGTATCGCTGAAAGCCTCCAGGTAACAGGGAATTCCTCCAAGGATCCCATAACTCAACAGTTTCTCTTCATTGGAATAATGGGGAAAGAATGCAGCACTCTGCACATAGTCAAAGCTTGGCAACTCCAGATTGCTGGTACTACGTCCATACAGAGGACTCTTTGATCCCAACACTTCTGTCTCCATGAAACTCACACTCGACCCGCAAAGAATCAGAAATAGATTCTTGTCCTTGAGTCCATGATCGATGGCATGTTCCATTATGGACATGATTGTTGGATTCTCCTCTGCTATGAAAGGAAATTCATCGACTATCAAAGTGATCCTCTTGTTCGACAATTGGCTGGACAGGTAGGTGAAAGATGCATTCCAATCCGCGAATGTTCCGAAGGAGTTTCCAGTGAAATGTAGCTGAAGAGCCTTCGAAAAATCAGCCAGATTGAGGCTATCATTCTTTGCCTGGGCAGAATAGAACACTACCGGATGCTTCTTCGAAAACTCCTTCAGAAGAGAGGTCTTGCCCACTCGTCTCCTTCCATATAGCACGAGAAATTCGAACTTACCCGAACCATGCAAAGTTTCAAGCAAATCCAACTCCTGCTCTCTTCCTATAAACATAACGACCTCATATAATTTAAATATAATACTTACGATTATTATACTCTTAATTATATAGTTGTAAAGAGAGCATATTGAATTGTAAGGGTTCGCTCGATTGGAAGGTCAATGCAAGATTTCACTACCCCCAGCAAACGGTGGACCCAGGAGGCTCTACCTTCTTTCAGGGCTCCAAGAATTGGTGCAAGATCCCTTTCGATTCCTCGCGATATTCCCCGTGCCACATCCTCGGGATGCACACATACGGTGGCACAGTGGTACCGTTTGGCCACCTCAAGACCACTGGTGATTTCCTCCTGGGTCAAATAGGGTCTCAGCAGTGAATGATCGATCATCTTCGCTATCTCGGCACACCTGTCCATACAAACCTCCCGAAGTTGCTTTCAGCAAACTACTTCCGGTTGATTGGGTCAATACCGATATCCATACTCGGTTACGGTACAGTTCACCTCCAACACTCAAGGAACTCGGGCAACCACTTGTATGGTATTACCTTTGGACCCTTCCTGTTCCATCTCCCGACATGAGTTTCCTCACATCCGAAACAGTTACCCGGTTGAAATCTCCCAAGATGCTATGTTTCAGACATGAGGCTGCGACAGCGAATTCAAGGGCTTCCTGAGTTTCAGCATACTGGTTCAAACCATAAATGAGACCGGCTGCAAAACTATCGCCACCGCCGACCCTATCGACTATGTCACGAATTTCGTACTGTTTCGAAACGAAGAATTGCTCACGGTCATTCAGACATGCCGCCCATCCATTATGATCGGCGCTATGACTTTCACGAAGTGTGATCGCTATCATCTTCATGTTCGGATACTGAGCAAGGACACGATCTCCAAGGGCCCTATATGCTTCGCGATGCAGTGTTCCGGTTTCCACATCCACATCCACCTGCATTCCCAACGATTTTTGGACATCTTCTTCGTTGGCTATCGCCACATCGACATATTTCGCCATTTCCGTCATTACATCCGCAGCATGTTTCCCATACTTCCAGAGGTTCTTCCGATAATTCAGATCACAAGAGACGGTGATCCCTTTTGATTTGGCGAATTCCACCGATTCCAAACTCAGTAGCATCGCAGATTCGCTGATTGCCGGCGTAATACCGGTGATATGATACCAATCTATTTTCGAGAATACATGTTCCCAATCGACATCACCCGGCTTTGCCTGTGCCATGCACGAATACTCCCTATCATACACCACCTTGCTTGGCAGTTGGTTCGCACCATTCTCAAGAAAATAGATTCCCATCCTACCGGGTTTCTGTTGGATGTGCGTGGTATCGACTCCAAATCGTCGCAACTCCTTGATACATTCGTTTCCGATAAGATTGTCCGGCAAGAAAGTAAAGAATTCCGTTTGCATACCGAAGTTGGCAAGGGATACTGCAACATTCGCTTCTCCTCCACCGAAAGTTGCTTCCATCATATTGTTTTGAAAAAACCTTTCATGGCCTGGAGCCCGTAAACGCAGCATTATTTCACCAAATGTCAAAACTCTCATTTACCCTACCTCACTTTTGCAGAAGATGAATTGCGAATCCTCCGATCTCGGATTTGAGATACACCGCCATCATCTTGTTGCCTTTATATTTCGCTGTTTCCAAATCAACTGCAAATCCCTTGTTCGCAAGATCCGCTATCGCGATATCGATCCTTCTTGTCCGTATCGCAAGATGACCTTTCTCTCCAAGATAGATTGATTTCATCACCTCGATTGCATCGGAACTGAAATTCGAACTGCTTCCCCTTTTCATTGCAAAGCCAAACGCATTGGAAAATTCCTTGCTTACCATCTCGGCACTCTCTTCGTCCTCGGTATTGATTCCGACGTGGGCAAGTTCATATCCCAAGATTTCCATACGGGCTTCTATGCACAAATTGGTAATCTCATCAAATCTTTGTTCAGCAATCATATCCTTGGGACAAACCCAGCTTCCTCCAACGGCATGGATAAAAGGAGCATCGATATATTCCCCAATATTCTTAGCATTGATCCCGCCGGTGGGAATGAACTTCACTTGTGGGAATGGACCATGCAAAGACTTCATAGCGGACAACCCACCATACACATTTGCAGGAAAGAACTTGACTACCGAAAGATGATGGTTCATCGCAGCCATGATCTCGCTTGGTGTCACACAACCTGGGATTACTGGTATCGCATTCGCAACACACCATGCAACGATGCTCTCGTCATATCCGGGCGATACTATGAACTTCGCACCACATGACACGGCCTGTTCACATTGTGCAAGTGTGACAATGGTACCCGCTCCGACTAGAATATCGGGACACTGCTCTGCCACACTTTTAATGGACGCCGCCGCGGCTTCCGTTCGGAAAGTGATTTCCATCACGGTGATTCCACCGGCTAGAAGCGCTTTGGCTGTGGGAACGGCATCTTGTGCTTGCTCAAGGACCACGACTGGGACAAGTGCCGATTCAGCTAATTTCCGTACTACGTTCATGCTCATACCTCTTTATGATGTGATAAGTTTCAGTTCCACTTTGGAGTACTGCGAAAGTTCCATCAGGGATTGTTCGACTGCGAGAGGGAGAACGATACCCTCCTCTTCAGCTTTCAAGTGCTTCTCCCATTCAATCTCACCGGGAGTGTAGATTCTCGTCGAATCCATCGCCTTATCGGCACTCCTCAGTTGCTGTGCCATCAATTCCACCCGCTCGGGTAGACCGGTATCGCTGAATTTCGAGGGATCAATGGCAATGAAGGTGTGACATACATTGTTCGTCTTTTCCAATGCAAAACACCAGCTGGGGATTTCCTTCCCCACGCTCGTACACCCATTGATCAGAAGTCCGCTGAGTAGATCCACCATCACCGCAAGTCCGTATCCTTTGTGTGCAGCCATTGGTTGCATGGCTCCTTCTTCAGGATATTTGCTGGGGTCTGTGGTGGGTAGGCCATCCTTATCGACAATCCAATGTGGTGGGATGCTCGTTCCATCACTCTTTGCCTGAACGACTTTCAATGAGGCGACACTACTGAGCGCCACATCAAAAAATATCGTGGGATATCTTTTGGATGGAGCTGCATAGGCAAAGGGATTGTTGCCGATCACCATTCCCTTGGCGCCGGGAACCGTCATATTCGGATCCACATTACTCATGGAGATACCGATACAGCCATTGAGAGCCGCATAGTTGGCGTAGTATCCAGCAGCGCCATAGTGGCAACTGTTTTTTACGGATACCAAGGAAATTCCACTAGTCTTTGCCTTTTCAACCGCCATATCCATACCAATGGTTCCCGCAACCATACCAATGCCATCATGTGCATCCAATACCGCATAAGCCGGACCTTCGGTGATGATCTCTGGGTAAGACAATAGATCAAGTCCTCCCACATGTGCTTTACGAATATACCCATCGAGATTTTTTGTTCCATGACTATGTGTCCCAAAAGCGTCAGTCTCGACCAAGACTTCAGCAGTGGCTTCCGCGTTCGATAGCGACATTCCTTCCTTGCAAAGCACTGCGATGCAGAAGTCCTTGAGATCCTCGATTCGTATGGTGCCCATACCCACTCCTTTTTTATTTTATCCGTATATGCGAACATAGTTCTTATATCCGCACTTTTAATCATACGCAGGGGTGTGGTATCTGTCAACATGTTTCTTGGTATGCTTATATTCAGAGAGAGAGACTTCCTGATGTTTCTTGAATGAAATCGAGGGTTATCATCGTTGGACAGTTTGATTTTACCAGACGCTGGAATTCCATTTGCATTGGTTTTGTCACATTGAGTTTCTCTTGTTAACAAAAGGAATACTTCTTATGCCATTTTGAATAGTGATTGCTACTCAGGTTACTTTATTCACCTTGAACCAAAGCGGCTTGGCGTATAATCTCTACCCTACAATTCACACAGGATAATTCTCTAAGTGGGAATGACGTCACCTCGTTTGGATCATGCTGTTGTCTTGGTGTTACGATAGAGATCGTTACCTAAAAATCCCAGTCGCTTGGAAATTACCAATGCGGCGTGTTGAACCATCTTCCCAAGTTCCCGAATTCTACTTTCGGAAGTAGGGTCCTTCATTACCACGATGCTGATTGCACCGAGTACCTTTCCATCGATATCGAGCACAGGAGCGGCAACCGGACAAGCAAAGGCCGAATTCTCCGAAGTCGCATCGGTTGCATATCCATCGGACCTGACCGAATGCAGATAGGTGATCAAAGATGCCGGGTCATGGATAGAAGGGATACTACTCTTGCGATACATCTCTTGGGTAACGCAATCCAAAGCATCGTCATCCGATAAGGCGGCAAGGATAGCTTTCCCAAGTGCCGCACTGAGCAAGTGCCGCACCTCACCTACCGAATACACCGTCTGGTATTCCGAATTTGACTTGAACTTCATGATATAGATGAAGTCATTCGACCCGCTGCGCAGTGCCATATACACTGTCTCATCGGTTGCGGAATTCAGATCTGCGAGTATCGGTCTTGCGACCTTGTCGGCCGAGGTATTGTTCAGATAAGAATAGCCGATCTTGAAAGAACCAATTCCAATTCGATACGTTTTATCCTTCTCTTGCGATACCTCGACAAGCTCTTTGAGGACGAGCGTCTGGAGTATATCAAACACACTACTCTTTGGAATCGATAGCGCGTGGGTAATCTGCGTGAGAGTCATCCCTTCTTGCACGGATGAAAGCAATTTGAGGATTTCCACGGTCTTACTCACAGTATTGTTCATAATTATCTTAACCTTGGGTTCGTACCGGTATCGCAGTAGTGTGTTCCTGCAACACGCAAACCAATGTTATTCTACACGATTCACCCAATGTGTCCAGACCAATTGGGAAGTTTGAGTGTGGAACATCAAGCCATGCGATTCATATAGGAACCAGCTTCAGCAAGATTCAAACGTATAACTCCAATGGTTGTCATGAGCAAATGGAGAACCGCCACATGGAATCGAGTGGAGAATCTTCCCATCAGAAGATAATTCGATGCCAGAATTTGCATATGGATCAGTCTAATCAAAACGTGGGAATTGTTGTTGACGCAACCTACTTGCAGAACAACATCCTGTGAAACGGGGACCCGAAGAAAAGTGAAGTCTGTCTTTCAAGACATTGCCGTCTTGGTACGGTACAGTTCCAATCCCTTCTTCAATATTTCAACTGCCTGGAGGAGGATTGGAGTATCGAGTACTGCAGCCAGTCTGATCTCTTGCTTGCCACGGTGTGCATCGGCATAGAATCCGGAGGCTGGAGCCACCAGCAGAGTGTGTCCATCCACACGAACAGAGGTGAGGAGAAATTTGGCAAACTCAAGGGCATCGTCGACAGGAAGCCGAACCATAACATAGAAAGCCCCTCTGGGACGAACATACTCGACATGGCCAAGCGCATCGAGGGACTCGCAGAGGACTGCTATCCTCTGCTCATACAATCGTTTCATTTGCAGGATCTCTTGATCACCATGTTCGATGAGATGGGCCGCAGCATCCTGTTCAATCGTGGGAGGGGAAAGTCTTCCCTGGGCAAGTTTCAAAACTTGATTGTTGAGCTCGGTATTGGCACAGATGAGCGCTCCCAGACGCGCTCCACACGCACTATATCTTTTGGAAAGACTATCCACCACAATACCACATGCTCTTCCGGAGGGAAAATCGAGTACACTCAGGGATTCTGTTCCATAGACGAAATCCCGATATACTTCATCGGCTATCACCCAAAGGTCGTGTCCTTTGCAGAAATCCAACAACTTTTCAAGTTCTTGTCTTTCATAAACCACTCCGGTTGGGTTGTTGGGATTGCACAATAGCAGTGCTTTGGTCTTCTTTGTGATATAGGGAAGGATCTCTTGTGGTGAAGGTGGTGAGAATCCTTTCTCCCAATAGGTGGGAATGACAACCATTTTGAGCCCTGCTGTGGCACACAAAGTTCTGTAGTTGGTATAGAAGGGTTCGAATACCAACACCTCATCACCACTGTCGGCTACGGCGAGCAAAGAGAATAAAAGCGCCTCGCTCGCAGCTGTAGTGACCAACACATTGTCCAATGTGATGTCGGTTCCCCTTCTTGTATAAAAATCCACGAACGCGTTGCGAAGCGGAAGACTTCCTTGGGAAGGACCATACGGCAAATGGGAAACACCCTGCAACGAAGAGCCCAAGCAATCCCAGAAGAGTGATGGAGTGGGGATATCGGGTTGTCCGATATTGGCATGAATCACCGTGACTCCCTCTTCCTTCACCTTTTGTTCCAATGGATACAGGTTTCTAATGGGAGAATACTCCATAGCCTCGATTCTTTGCGCACACCTCATGTTAGCCCCCGATGCAACATGCTTCTTCCTTCAATGGAGAGTATTCCATGGCAGACAGTTCAATTGGAGTCGATCATACCTATTGCACCATCTGAATCCCTTATCTCGTGTTATCGACAACTTTGGGTGCACCACCATCTCGAGCAGATTCATGTGCACGCATCATCAGATTGACATTGTGCAGGGCACCCAAACCCGAAAGGGGAATCCCTAGTCGAATCGACTGCGCATGCTCACTTATCTGACTTTGATAGATATTTACCACAGGTCCCTTCGAACAGCTTTCAACCGAACCATTCTCGGACACAAGTTGGACACCGATCGAGACAGCCTCATCCGCATGGCCCGACAGTTGGAACATGGTCCCCTTTGCGTACAGAGCCCCCGTGGTTCCGTACACCTCATACCCAAGATCACCGATGGTTTGCTCCAATGTACATCTAGGTTGGTTGAACGCGACTCGAATCGTGCCGGTGATCCCTTTGTCAGTTGTAAAATCGATAATCGCACCATCTTCCACCGCTATGGAAAGTCGCTTTGGGATATACACACACTGCAGCGATACAATGGTATCGTCGGTTAAGAACTCCGCCATATAAAAACAGTGGCTGGCGACATCTCCGATGGGACCGCCCAACTCTTCAGGTTTCGCGCACCTCCATGTGGCCGCTTCTTCAGCTGTTCCACCAAAGGGGAACTCCATATGCAGTACGAGATGCTTCACATCTCCCAACGCACCCTTGCGTATCATATCCCGGGCATACAGATTGTGCGTATTCTTCACCATCATGTGGTCCACTCCAATGCTGAGCCCTTTTTGCGAAGCCAATTCACATAGTTGGCGAACCTCTTCTGTGGTTACTCCCGCCGGTTTTTCAATGAACACATGCTTATTGTGCGATAGTACCTGTCGTGCAATCGGAGCATGGGTCGTATTGTTTGTTGCGATGACCACCGCTTCAATTCGTTCATCGGAGAGCAGGTCATCGATCGAATCGAACCATTCCACTCCCAAATTCTTTGCTTGTGTACTACGACGGGTATCGATATCGAAGGCACCGACAAGCATTGCATCTGGATTTGGGGAAAAGCGGGAACGGTCCAAACCAAACCCTTCCTTTGCTATCCTCTGTTCCGCAATTCCTCCAAAACCAATCATTCCATAGCGAACCGGATCCATCCTTACCCCCTCATCCAAATTGGAGCTTCTCAGCGAGAAACTGTTACTGTTACCAGTTTATAAGAGAAGGTCTGCGATGACTCTACACTTTCTTTTGTATACTCTATAAAATTTTACGACCAAACATTTCACGATAGGAAGCGGGAGGAATTTTCACGGATTTCTTGAATACGCGGTTGAAATAGTTGTAATCCTCGAAGCCCACCATCTTTACAATCTGCTTTATCGGTACATCTGTTTCACGTAATAATTTTTTTCCTTCCTGCACACGTATGGAATTCAAATAGTTGCTGAAGTTCGTCCCGGTAACCTCTTTGAACAAAGTGCTGAAATAGTTGGGAGAGAGATATACCGCGTTGGCTACATCGGAAAGGGTCAATACTTCCTTGAAATTCTTTTTGATGAAGTCTTGTGCACGCGCAATAATCGCCTGCTTCTGTTGGGTTTGTGGATTTGCCGCATCATTTCCTGATTTGAAATCCATTTTATCGCGTAGCACAAGGATGCTTAAGCGCTGCAAATCATTCTTCAAACGCATTTGCTCGTTCTCATAGAGAAGAATCTCCTGTTCCTTTCTATGAACTTCGGATCTGAGAAACATTTCATCTTCCACACTGATGATATAATTCGCCATGAAATTGATCAGCCGTATAGCCAGTAGAAGCGTATCCTTGCTGAACACCTTCACCTTCTTGAATTCGGAGAAGATGATGTGCTCCTGTAATCCCAGAGGTTTCAACTTCTCGTAGATACCATGGAAATCCTCTTCCGTTTGCTCTTTGGTAAAGATCTGCCCAGTGAAGATCGCACCGATCTCACGACCTTTATAGAGAAGCGGGATGACCACATTCATCAATCCTGCATGACAGGTATAGAGACAATAATGCCCGCTCTTCTTTGCTTCACAAAGCGCATTGTTGTCACTTTCCAAACATCTTTGCAATCCTTCGGGCGTAGATTGAATCGCTTCACAATAACGGTTCTTCTCATTCTTCGGGTAAAAATCATACTGATTGTCCCCAGGATAATGGAACGAAAGCACCAATCCCGTCGTCTCGAAAAAGACCCTCCGAATCTCATTGAGCACCGTCAAATCCTGCAGTGGATAAATAATGGGAGTTGTCGAATTCTTCATCTGAAAAAGGTTCTCCTTAGAATAATTTTCCTGTCCCAGTTTTCACCACACCACTTGTGAGAGCTCCTTGTAAGATCCAATCTTCGATGTGACCGTTATCCGAATCGGCTGGCTATCCTCATCGGAATCTTCATACAGATGCAGTTCGGTTCCCACAGCCTGGTCGCTTGCAAATTCATAGTGTATCACATGAGAATCGGCTTCGTGTTGACAGTACACCAAAGAGCTCCCACTTCTCTTTCGATAGTATTCCATGATGGTACTCAATAGAGGTTTTTGCACCTTATATGGTGCGATATATTCATCGACCAAGCCAAGCATCTCATCATATTCTGCTGTTCTGAGACATGCTATCCGTTGTTCATGTGTAGCACCCTCACCGTAGAAGCCTGCATCGATACCCCTTCGAATCTGCAAGGCAAGTGTCTGGGCCGCTTCCTCAATCTTGACTGAAGGAGCCTCATCCCAAAATGGGGTATGATTCCACAAATAATCTGTTTGCGGGATATAGTCGGCTGTGGTTCTTTGTTTCTGGTCAAGCACACAATTGCAGAGAAAGAGCGATGGGTAATCGACATGTCGATTCATATAATACCCGGGATGACCGAAAGGCCTCTGGGGAGGAATGGGAGCTATGCGGTCGGGAACATCAAACCATGCTGCGTCGAACGGCAACAAATAGGTAAGGAATGAAATGCCACGATCCAAATAATAGGGAATGGCTGCCGAACCGATCTCTCCAAAATGGGGATGGGCCCACGGACTATGCACTATCTTCCATTCTTGTACATGTCGGTCCCATCGAGCGAAACGCTCTTTCAGCTCAGCCTCTTTCAAAGGCCTTCTTTGTAGATGCTCGAAACAAAACGATTCGTTATAGCGCAATGCATGAAAGCCTATCTCAATCGAGCCTTCATTCGACCAGTGATGGAGTTTCTTTTGTGTCTTTTGGATATCGTCATGCGCCACTTCATCGATTGTTTCGGTAAAAAGCGAGAGATATGGACTCCAACCGTGTGTGTGCATCGTATCCACATATCCGAAGTGATTGTAGGAACCGGAACAATCGTCAACAATAAGATTGGCCATCTCCGGCATGGGGTAATACACGAAGGGTTTCCGTGTAGCCCATATGATGCTGCGTGTGAAAATATCATCGGCACCACATGCATGTCCAAGATACTCCATCGTATAGAGCGCGATCGAAAATGGGAACAGCACAACCCGCCCACCCTTCAATTGGGCACATCCCATGAGGCTCTCTTGATACTCGTTGACTATAAAGGGAGGTTCCTCGGATGAAATCCCTCCTATGCACGCAAGAGGCTGGTCGCTGCAAACCTCTTCGTCCATAAAACGTCTTTTGGTTATGAAATGGTGATTGTTTCGAGTAACAATCCGAGTGAATGGTGTTCCTTGGAAAAGTGACGACCCATGTGAAAAGAGAGAAGCGATCCAACCAGGCAATGAGTCGAGGGACTCTTCGTAACAGATCAAGCCCAAGCCATCCTCCACTCCCTGCTTAAGACGCCTCTGGTCAGCTTCCGTCAAGAACTGTAGTGTCTTGGATTGGGGAAAGACCAATGCCGAATAGTTCGAAAGAGAAAACTCCGAAGATCCACACAAAGGATGATCTGCAATCGAACAGACCGAGAAAGGGAACCCAAAGTGTGATAATGGAGACAACAATGCAGATTCCAGTAACTCACGGGCTACCTCTCCATCATCATGAATCACTACGAGAATCCCATTGTTTCCACGAAAACTCTTTTGGTGCCCTACTATTTGCATATTTCTCTCCATCCTATTGCCTCAAGATCCTTCAACAGCTTCCTTTCCTGATCATCACCGAGTGATTCATTGGGAAACACACTATGCCCCACAGGAAACCCAAGATGGGTGAGCATACATTTGACACCATCGATCACCTGATGTGATATCAGAGTGCGTATCACCTTGTTGATGACAATCTGTTGCTCACGGGCCGCTTCAAAATCACCGCTCAGATATGATTGGTACAAGGAACAAAACCTATTGGGCATAACCGAATATGTTGCCCCTATTCCGCCATGGGCTCCTGCGAGCAGCCCAAAGAGTAGTACTTCGTCGCCACCATTCAAAAGTGAGAAGTCGGAGGGAATAATCTGTGATATTTCCAACAACTCAAAAAAATTGTATCCGGTAAACTTCAGTCCTTTTATCAAGGGGTAGGAGGCCAACTCCTGAACCATATCGGAAGAGAATTGAATTGAAGACTGAGCTGCCGCGTACACAATAAGGGGAACATCCGTCAATTCGGAGATCCAACGATAATACGAACAGATGCGTTGACGACCATACTGGTAATACATGGGAGGAATGGCAGAAATTGCATCGGAACCAATTGTGGCGGCATGGAAAGCCAAATCTTCGGTATTTTGGGCTTCGGCCGCCCCTATATGGGCTATCACTTGCAATTTACGATCTCGAGACTGTTGCATATTCGATAGTTCGTCTATGACAATCTCCAAAATACGCTTTCGAACGGAAACCGGAAGCAAGACACCTTCTCCAGTACCACCGCCGACGTACACTCCTTGAATGGGAGTGTGCGCAAGATGTGCAACCATCTTCCTCAGTGGCACTTCAAGTACTTTTCCATCATCACCAACCGGCGAGACAATCGCCGGATATATTCCAGAAAACTGTGGTTGATTCATTACTCATACCTCTCATCGATTACCATGCCACCACCGCGGCACCAATACAAGCATCTTCTTCCTCATCGGTGATGTAGTAGACAACCAATACCCGTCCATCGCGCAATTGTACAGCGCTGGTATATCCCAAATCGCCCGATTCGGATGGAACGATATAGTGACACAGCGCATCATCGAAAAGGGGTTCCTCACGCTGTGTAAGATATCCGCAGATACCCTTGGGATCTCTTCTTTGACCAAACGTAACACAGACCTGATCATCATCCACCGGTAGTAGATAGACTGGATTCGGACAAAATAGTGAAGTCTCGCGAACAGGGGTCCACTGTACACCCATGTCATGGGACGAACTCACATACAGATTGCAATAAGTTTCATCAAAAGGATACTTTCGGTAATCCCGATGCGTTCTCATAAGCATATCGAGCCGACCGGAAGGAGCCTGATGGAGAAATGGTTCGACAAAGTGAAACTCGCCGTTCGCAGGCGGCTTCCCCAAAGGGAACCAATGCTGTCCACGATCATCGGATGCCATAAGCATGGATTCCGACATCCCCCCGAATTTTTCACATCCATAGAGTGGAGCAGCTATTCGACCGCCCGGCAACTCCACAATATTCCCACGCATCGCCATGGGACTTTCGAACCCGGTTGGTTCCAATGGATAGGGACCATCCCAACTCTCACCGTGGTCAAAGGAACGAATGCACATGGTCCCCACATGTACTGCAGCCCAAGTATCGAAGACTACCCTACCCACATGTGCATACGCTGGCCCCAGCTGGTCTTTTTCCGCCAGAGGAACCACTTTCCATCTGAAAAAGGTGCAGATGAGCATTCCATCGGAGAGTGTAAAGACACAGGGATCCTGTTCCCCCATCTCATCATCATAAATGATCTTCGGTTCACTCCATGTTTCCCCCTCATCGGTGGATACGATCATGGCGATACGTGAAGAAGGATCGACATGCGAAATTTTCCCATATTTCTTCAAGCTATTCTCAGCTTGCCTATAGACTGTGATGAGATTCCCATTGTGTGCTCTTGTAATGCTTGGGAATGAGTTGTAAAGGCCATCCTTTACCAACAATTTCTTATGTACACTCTTCATTTCTCTTTGTCCTTTTCTAACCATATGTTGTTTGAGAGCATTTATATACAGTCGTATTCCATTGCGTTTGCATCAAATGGCTGGATCAGACTTGATCCAGCCATATCTTGTTAATGTAACATACAATTGGACTTAGTTGAGACGATTAATCTCTTCCTGTGCCCTGCGTTGCATCCTTTGCAGAGTAGTATCAAGTGTTTGCTCACCGAGATAGTACAATTCCCTTTCTTGATTGAAGATGTCTTTCATGATTGCCAATCCTGCGGGATTGAGCTGACTATCATTTCCATAGTAGGCGCTGATCGGTTGTGTCCAACCGCCCATGACCTTGGAAACCAGCTCATCGGAATAACCCATGTTGTGCTTCACACCATCGGAATCGGTGAAAGTGTTGAAACTTTTCTTGAATTCTTCAAGATCCTGATAGCGATACGAAGAGAGTGTGCCGAATTTCGACCACATTTCAGTAATCATGAAGCGAGCAAGCAACGCACCACCTTTGGGATTCTTAGCTGTGTTCGGAACTGCGAAATAGTAATCCAAATCCGTAGCATTGAGATTGTTCGGAACCGATGCGTCGGGACGTGGAAGGTTTACCACACCCAAGTCGAAATTCATTACCGAATCCCCATCAGCCGAACCAAATTTTGAACTGATGAACCAATATGCGGACCACCAGTTGCTGAGAAGCATCGCGGCTTCACCCTTGGCGAACGGCATTCTTGAACCAATTTGCTCGGCTTTGAAGGTAGCAAGACTAATGGCAGTCTTATCGACATTCTGCATGCGATTCCAACGTGCCAGCGCATCACCCAAGAGAGGATCGTCAAGATTCGCTACATTGGGATCTCCGTTCTTGAAAGGAGTCCATCCTGCCATCTGGGCGGGAAGCGTATCGATATCATATCCCCATGTGAGATGGATATTGGCACCATACACCTTGTTCGCACCGCTGCCCTTCGTCAACTTCTTAGCGGTCTCCTCGAATTCTTCCCATGTCCAGTCATCAGTGGGATATGGAACTCCGGCTGCATCGAACATGTTCTTGTTGTAGAAGACATAGAATCCACCCTTGGTATAGGGCAATCCATAAATTTCATCGCCTACGAACGATGCTTTGATACCTTCTCCGAATCCATCATACAGATCAAATCCATCTTCGGTCAAATAGGATCCGATGGGTTCAAACATCCCTTCGCGAGCACGTTTCGTGTATTCGACGGAATCCATCGCCAAGGCCATGTCGACCCGTTCTCCAGCGGCAACCATGGTATCGAGACGAACAAGATAGTCGGTGCTGCCGAGATCGACATACTCCAACTCGTATTGAGGATACTTCGCCTCAAAATCCGCCTTGATCCTATCGGCCTTGTTTTCAGCCAGATACCCGTAAGCCGCCCACACGATCTTTTCCGGACCTGTGGCTGTTGCGGTCTCGCTCGCCCCTTGTGCAAACAACATTGTTCCTGCAGAAGCGACAAGGAGGAAACACAACACGATCATTGAGAACCTTTTCATCATTAAACCTCCAAGTTTAAAATATCATCCCTTCAATCCAGTTGAAGTAATGTCCTCTATAAAGAACCGCTGTAGGAATATGAAGAGCACCAGGACAGGAACTGTCATGGACACACTTGCAGCCATAATAGCGGTATAGTTAGTGCTGAATTCATCCGAGAAGAACTTCAGTGCGAGAGGCAATGTATAGAGCTCCGTGCTCCTGATATACAACAGTGGTCCCTCGTAATAGTTCCACGCCCATACGAAGTAGAGGAACACAAGAACCGACAAACCGGCCCGTACCAAAGGGAGGGCAATCGACCAGAAGATCTTGAAATGATCCGCTCCATCCATTTTCGCCGAATCAAGCAACTCCTCCGGGACTTTCAAGAAATATTGCCTCATTAGGAACGTACCGAATGGCTGGCCCAGGAAAAACGGCAACCACAATGCCGCATGGGTATTTATGAGACCCAACCACTTGAAAATCATGAAAGTCGGCAGCATCGTGATCTGAGTGGGAATCATCATGGTAGATAATTTAATCAGGAACAGGGAGTCCCTTCCTGCGAATTTGATTTTCGCATAGGCATATCCACCCATGGTACATGAGACCATTGTTCCCAATACAGCCAAGAAGGTAATTTTTATCGAATTGATGAAAAAAAGGCTAAATTTGATATCTCCCTGCCACACATCACGATATCCGCTGAAATTAAATTCTTTCGGTATCCATTCGATAGGGAATTTGAACATCGATATCGAATCCTTGAAAGAACTTGAAATCATCCATATGAAAGGGAGCAACATGGTGAATGAAACGAGCACCATCAATAAGGTGAGTAGGATTTTTTTAATAAAGCGATTGCGTTGGTAATTACGCCCCTGTCCAACAGTAGTGATTTGCATATCCGCACCACCTCTTAGTATTGCCGTCGTTTTTCGACTCTGAATCGAATTACGGTAAAGACCATGATGATCACCAGTAGCACCCATGCCATACTTGCGGCATACCCCATCTGATTCTTCCTGAACGCGGCATAGTAGATGTAGTAACCGATCGTATACGTAGACGTCCCGGGTCCTCCCTCAGTCATTATTTGGATAAGCGACCAATCCTTGAAAATATTCATCACCGACAAGATGGTGAGCATGAATGTCGTTGGGGAAAGAAGTGGTATGGTGATGCCAAAGAATTGTTGTCTCGTTGACGCACCATCCACCGTCGCAGCCTCATACAACTGTTTTGGGATTCCCTGCAAAGCTGCGAGATAGAGAATCGTATAGTAGCCCACGGTCTTCCAGATCATCAGCAAACCTATCGTTGGCTTTGCCCACACGGTACTGGAAAGCCACATGGGAGGATCCGAAATACCCAAAGTCCTAAGAAATTCGTTGATTGGACCGCTTCTGGGATTGAACAGGGTAAACCAGATCACCGAGATGGCAACCACACTGGTGATGTTCGGCAGATAAAGAATGGTTCTAAATCCGTTTTTGAAAAACACCTTGTCATTGACCAGGAATGCGAGCACCATCGCAAGAAATATCATCACAGGTATTACGAGAAGGAACCACATGTTGTTGAGTACCGAGGCGTGAAACCACGTATCTTCAAATAGATCAACAAAGTTTGAGAACCCAATGAATTTGATATTCGAAAACTTTTTGATGAGACTCCAATCGGTGAAACTCATGTAGAGGGAAAATACCACCCCAAACACAGTAAACACCAGAAATCCCACAAGATTGGGGAGAATGAAGAGATACCCCATGATATTCTCTCTGATTTGTGTACTATTCCTGGACTTCTTTATTTTCGTGTGCCCTCTTCTCAATGCTGTATCTGTATTCATAATAGTTCCTTTTTAGCATATCCTAGACATATAGAGCATGCCTCCGGTAGATTTTCATCACTGGAAGGCAATTCTTTCCAAATGGGACTCGGGAAGATTCTTCCCTGCTTCGCACACCCTTGCACTCGTTCGAATCCCATGATCCGATGATGAAAAACTCTTGTATGCCCCTCCACCGACTCTTCTTGCCGTATATACTCATGCAAAGGTGCCATTTCAAGATGATCCACCGCAAAAAGGCACGCAACAGCTTTTCCCATCCGTCGATTTGAAAATGTTTCAGTGCGAAACGAGAATTGCTCTTGTCCCACAATTCCGCATAGCGAAATTTTACTCATCCCTATCCCACCTGTCGAAAGATACGTTCTGTTCCTCCATCTGTTCCCAAACCCAATCGATTTCATGCCCCTCACGTTGACGTTCGCCCTTGATCGCTCCCGCCATGGCCAAGATATTCTCAGGAGGAGTCCCCGGTTGAATGCAGTGCGTGGTGGTAAACACAAACCCACCATCGGCACCCAGTTGGTCCACGCTTCTCTTCACTTCCTCGACGATTTCCCACATACTCGCCTTCTGGAGAAAGTCGGTATCACATCCACCTCCCCAAAGCACGAGATCCTTGCCGTATGTCTGTTTCAGTCCATATGGATCCATGCCCCTGGCAGAGCGCTGAATTGGATGAAGTATCTCCACCCCGATTTCCAACAAATCTCCAATCAAAGGCTCCACGGCACCACAACTGTGGAAAACCACATGCATTCCCCTTCCCCTAAGATATTCGATCAATTTTCTTTGATACGGCTTGATCATCTCCCGATAGAGTTCCTTGGAACAGATGAGACTATCTTGGGTTGCCAAATCGTCGGTAATCAACACTCCAAAAATCGCATCTCCGACAGCATCGATTATTCGAGCATACCCTTCAATCTGATGATTGGTAATTTTCTCAAGAAATGCATGTACTTCCTTTTGTTCAATCATCAGATCGACCAAGAATTGCTCGAATCCACGAAGATACCAAGCCCGCTCGAATATACCCGCCCCAATTTGATCACAAAACAGCGCATCATGATAATGGTTCTTTTGGTAATCAACTTGATGTTTCAACTCGGCAATACACCTATCGCTTACAAGAGGAGCCCAATCCATCGAGAGAATCTGATCATATGAGAAAGTCTTCAAGGGGTTGCCAGCCAATTCGTAGTAATGCGAGCCTTGTGTTCTATGCCATGGCACACTCCATGCATCATAAAACGTATCACCTTGTTCAGTATGTACATACTGTGACTCATCCATGTATCTGATACCCTCGGTATCAATACCCATGATGTTGTGTACCGATCTCTCAATTTGGGCATGGGCACGCAAGAAACATGCACTCGGACCTTTCATCCCAAGGTATTCCTTCAATGACTGGTAGGCCTCGATTTCAATGGCAGAAGAGCGGGTACTCTGATCATATGGCGGCCTGTCGGGTGCTTTATGTTGCAGTGCTAGAGACATTCGATCAAAACCTGTCATCGCACCCTCCCGCTGATTTGGTACCAGAGCCATATCTCTTCACAGAATCAAGCATTGCTTTCATATTATTCCGAGGAGTATCCACAGAAACCTCACAACCTGTACCCAACATGTATCTATACCCATGGGAAGCATCCAAGCATTCAGAGGCTTCTTCATAGACATCATCAACCGATCCGGACAAAAGTACACCTGCCGGATTCATGTTCCCAATGATGCATGCGCGATTGTCGATTATTCGAAAAGCCTCGGAGAGTTTCGCAGCATGATCGATGGCAATGATATCGGCTCCAGTGGAAGCGTAATCATCGAAAACAGCTGTATTGTTTCCACAAATATGGAGCAGGCTCACCGCATGATGCTTCTCACACAATGGCTTCATCGTGTGGAAAAAGGCCTTCTCGTATGGCAATACATAGGTACGGTACATTGCAGGGGATATCACTTGCAAGGATGCCAGGGAATCGGCCAATTGGATGATGTCCGCACCTGCTTCCAACTGGGCTGTCGCAAAACCAATCAAAGTTTCCAAGCCTTGGGAGAATAGGTCACACAGCGCATTCTTGTGATCTTCTATTCCCTGTTCAGTCTCCACCAACCATACAAGCAGTCGTTCTATGCCACAAAGATGACCTGCCAACACAAACGGTCCTGTACCACACCCACGAATCGCAACATCATTGCCCATCCGATCCCGTATGAGTCGGATCGCTTCAATGTATACCGGCATACGTCCATCGGATGTAGGGTCGACCTTTTGCATGGCGTGAATGTCCTTTGGTTTCTGTATGACCGCATCAACAAGGACCGGCATGGCATTGTCTTCATGGACAACCGGAGCACCAAAAGCCTCAGCCATATAATAGTTGTCGGATTGAACAACAATGATGTCTTGGGAAAATATCTCGTGAGCGGCCAATTGGGCCTCAGCCATCTGTATCGGATCACTATAACACAGCGAAAGATTACGTCCCGCCTCCTTGATGGCATAGTTCCCCATGTATGGAGCAGCAATACGACGCTCAGTGGGATCACCCTTGACTGCTTGATACACAAGTTCACGCACGCTCATTCGCCAATCCTTGCCTTGCCCAATTCCTTCGCTCGTTTGATAAAATGGTAGACTCGCTCAACAGGAATCCCTTTATGGAACGAATGATCGGTTGCCAGAATCAAACCATGCTTTGCACTCACCGAATCGATCAAATTTTCCAAGGCATCGTCGATATCTTCAATTCTGGAGGAAGTCATCACCGATGTGGCATCCACATTGCCAATTATTGTCCACTTATCCCCATACGATTGATACACTTGCACGATATCCATCCCTGCATGCGTCTGTAGATTGTTGATACCGTCAATACACATCTGTGAAAGGTCATCGAGGATTCCATTGATATTTCCACAAGAATGAAGTATCACTTTTCCCTTGGCGTCTCTCCACACCTCACACTGATTGGCAAACTCCAGGAGAAAAAAAGTACGCAAATGGTCAGGAGAAATGATGGTAGAACCATTCATACCCATATCATTGGCCACATACAGGGCATCCACTCCCATATCTATCAATTTCAGACCTACCCGGGTCCAGTAGGAAGTGGAGGCTTTGACCAACTCTTCCAGCAATTCCGGGTTTTCATAGATGAGAAGGGAAAGCCCTACAATCCCTCCTGAAATGAACAAGAAACTGAATGCGCTTCTGATCCCTCCAAAAAGTGCGATCTCGTCTTCGGAATGTGAATGTGCAACCTTGAGAGCCTCATATATGGGATCCAGATCTTCATCAGAAATTTTGGCATTCAGCACATCATCAAGAAACCGTTCATCCAATTGCCGTTCCTCAGTCGCAATTCCCAACGGCCAGGATGAATCCGAAACAGTATAACCGACACCAAATCCATCGGTATATTTCTTGGTACCCAAGCGGTATACCTGTCGAGGGATCAAACCAGTATAGGAACGAACTGGAACCATGGCGGCGTCCAATCCCAAACATCGGGCAAGTTCCACAACCGGTCCACCCTCTACAGATTCATTGGGAGCTCCGAGCATCTG
>CAYZJV010000038.1:0-19070 GCA_964478945.1 uncultured Spirochaetaceae bacterium
AGGCGATCGAACGTGCAGGCACGAAAGCCGGCAACAAAGGCTTCGATGCCGCCACTTCCGCTGTGGAGATGGTGAATCTCTTCGATGCCTTTTGATCGCCAAATGGTAAATGTGCACCGGAAGTGGGGTCAATAGCTTTTTAGGGTGTTCTAACCTTTCATTCAATAGGTGGGCAATGATCGGTATCCCGCAGTTTCGTAGGTGGCCAAAGCATAATCTGGTTCCCGATGCTCCTGCATCGCAATCCTTTGCTTGGCTACCCATCTTCTTAGATAGTCCAAACGCTCCAATCCGTGTGCGAAATAGGTGAGTGTGATGTCGATTTCACTGGTAGTCGCATAGGAATACCACACGTGTATGAAGTTGATTTGCAGTAGGGTGAAACGTTGGGACAACAGTCTCAACTCACCCTCTACGTCTAACAACCAATCCGTATCGATCTCATGGTCGAGAAATCTACCTCTGATCTTTCTTCCCAAGCGTACTTTTTCCACCATGGTTCGAAATGCTTCGGTGATCCATTGGTATTGTCGCCTTCTTGTTTCGTCAACCAAGGATCGCACGAGCGGTTCCACTTTCTCGATGATCTCCCCAATCGATCGAATGGTCGATTCCTCCAGCTGGAAAACAGGTCGCATCAGATGGTGGCTCTCTTCATCGAGTACACCTGATACTTTCGGAGGAAGATCCTGAAGTGGAACGAGATCGGCTGGAGGGACTGGACCTGTGATGGTTCTTCCCATCAATGGTTCATCGAACAGTGCGATCACACACTGGCTCCTGTTTTTTGACCAAAGGCCAGGCAAGGAATAGATAGATGACAACAAGGAATGGATTTGTGGCAAGTGTGTTTCTTCCATTAATATCATAAATGCCTTTTCGAATTCACTGAGCGAGGGGACCTGCTTCGACCAACTGGCTGCGGCACCAAGGGCATAGGAGTACTCGCTGGGAGCAGGCATCGCATATCCTCCATGATCGGCCCAGTCGCACAACAACATTCCTTGGGCGCCCGATTCGATTCCTTGTCCCACCAATGTGAGGATATTCTTCACCGATCCGTGTTGTCTTGGAAATAGTGAGTTCCATGAACCGGTTCCAGGGCAAACCCAGAAGGTCTTTCCCGATTTGCCGAACAATTCCGTGGTATCGTAATGGGATTTCGGATCATAGATCCAGTCCAAGTACACGATATCATCGGGCAGTTGGGAGATTAGTTCGGGATGCTTCACGATCACATCCCCGAATACCATGATTCGTTTTCCATGTGCTTGTGCAAGTTCTCTCACTTTCATGAGATGTTGCAAATATAATCTTCCTGTGCCCATCTCCGATTGCAACTCTTTAGATTTTCCTCTTCCCAGATCATACGTTTCGTCCGAATCGATATTCAACAAAGTACTTTCGAAGATGGGGAGAAACCCATCATAGACCGAAGCCAAGAAATCATAGGTCTCTTCAAGTGCTGGTGAGAGTGTCCAATAGAGATCGCTTTCCCTGAGATGACGGTGTTCGGATGTGGTGAGAATTCTATTGCAATGACCGAAGGATTGGAGATTTGGTTGCAACTCGATGAAATGGTCGGAGCACCAGGATTGGAGTTCCTGCAAGTCCTCCCGTCCCATCGCCCCCGACCCTTTCCATATCGTTTCCTTTCCCTCGAATTGGTAGGTATGTTCGATGTAGAGCTGAAGCACGTTGATCTTCATCGTTGCAAGACGAGTGACCATATTCTTCAGGTAGTCGAGGGAGAATACGCGTCCCCTGGAGATATCGAGCATGATTCCACGATATTCAAGATATGGCCAATCGCTGATATCCAATGTCGATATGGTGTTGTCTGCTTGCCGTACTATTTGATTCCACGTGGTGCAACCATAGAACAACCCCTGTTCACTCTTGGAAGTGATGAGTACACCTTGTTCCTGAACGACAAGGCGATATCCTTGCAGGTGCTCCGGTGGAGGGAACTTCGATGGATCGAGTGTGCCAATCGAAATATAGGTGTGGTCGAGTCCTGTTGCTTCGATTGGTTTCCTTCTCGAAGATACTTTCTTCGGTAATTCGAGTTGGTTGATACACCTGATACTGTCCCCTTCGATATCCACTTCTTGCGTATCAAATTTCAGTACTCCATCCAGTTCCTGCATATCCCTAGGTTGTGGAATTATGTGGTAATGCATTGGCGTTCTCTCCTTACTCATCTCCATGGATAGGCTCTATCCCAGAGATTCAGACAATCCATGGTCCATAATATCGTGTAGCCTTCGTGTGCGTTATAAGATTTCATGTCCCTTTCGATTTCTTTTCCTTCGGCAAGTGCGAGCCGTTGTCCCGCGAGATATCTCACCGCCTCATCATAGCGTGTTGCAGCTTTGTCGAAGATGTAGAGGGCTCCTTCTCGTCCAACAGTGACCGCTTCCTGTTCCCATAAGGTACAGAATTTGCTCCGTATTCTCGAGAACTCAGCGAACAGAAGTTTGATGTCGAATATCCATTGGAGGATGTTTCTCTCCGCCACTCTTCCAGCAGCGAATGCAGCGCGGATCTCAAGTCCAAGCATCCCTTTCTTCCCTGCGAGAGTGAACATCTCGGCTGCCAACAACAACTCTTGAAGATGAATACAATTGTCATCATGCGGTTCCTCGACCAACAGAGTGAGGATTCCGGTGGCCTGTTTTCCCATTTCGATGAAGCCTTGGAAGGTCTCTTGTGGGATCGCAGGGTATTTGCCGTCTCCCACCAAGGTGAGTCCTTTGAAGAAGTCATCGAACAGACTATACAGGGATTGACTTTTGAATCCAACTTGAACCGATGGCAACTCATTTGTGTGAGACAGAATCCTCACCGTTTCTTCGACTCTCTTGTCTTTCAAAACGATTTTCGAGAACGCCTCCCAGAATGAATTCAGATCGGTCTTTCCCGCATTGTAAGCTTGTTCCGCACCATAGATGAAACCGATATTGCTAAAAGAGAATGGTTGATGATGGCCATAATCGCCCCAATGGGTGAGCAATACTCCCGATGTGTTCCGTACCATTCCTTCCGAAATGTAGTTCTGGATATTCACGAATGAATTCTGCAGACGGGGAAAGATCGCATTCCAGGAACTGGTACCAGGTGCGATCCAGAATTCTCGATTCCTACCATCATATAGTTCCAATGAGGGGTAGTGGGTCTCCGGATTGTAGTTCCAATCGACGAACACGATGTCGTCTCCGACTTTTTCAGGCAGTTTGGGATACTTGGCAAGGGCATCACCCCACACAAGCAATTTTCTCGCACCATGTTTTCTCGCCAGCGCGGCCACTCGATTGATGTGTTGCACATACACCGCTTCCTTACCACTCTCTTCAACTGCGTTCCTGCTGTATCCTGTTCCCAAATCGTAGGCTTCGTCCATATTGAGGTGGACTGTCTTCGAAGAAAACCATCCAAGGACTTCTCCGAAGATCTCATCGAGAAAATCATATACACCTTCATTGCCTGGTGCGAATGTGAACAGTGCAGTGTTCTCAGCGAGGTGCTCGTATCCCGGTATCCGCACTATTCCATGTACGTGGCTGAAGGTTTGTATATTGGCTTGTAACTCTATTCCATAGGTGGTGCACAGGTTTTCCATCCATGCGACTTCATCACGATCATAATATCCGTTGAGGACTCCCAACGTTGGATGATCGGGCAAACGATAGCAGTCTTCCCAATAAAGTTGAATGATATTGTATTTGTAGGTGAAACAGAGTTCCACGAGTTTTATAAAGGTGGTTCGGTTGGGTATCTTGCCTCTGGAGACATCGACCATGATGCCCCGATAGGGGATTTCAGGATAGTCGACTATCTCAACACATGGGACTTCGTCCAAAGGGTATTGGATCAACAATTGTCTGAGTGTGGCAATGGCCGAATATATTCCTTCCTTGGAACTGGCGGTGATGTCAATGTGTTCTGGAGTTATTTCCAATTTATAGGATTGCTGTTCAATCAATTCCTTGTGCACATGGTTTTTCGGTACTTCGACACTCTTGTCGATGATATGCAAGGGAACGCCTTTTGGCGAGACATGGATGCCGATGGTTCCAAGCAATTTCTCAAGCTGTGGTGAAGTTCCTGTCAAGGACAATCCATTTTCAAGTTGGCAATGTTGTGCCGAATGTCGCGATTGTTTTGGTGAGGGGATCAAATACACTATGGGTTCTCCAAAATCTGTGGCGATGGAGACTTGGTACCGCTCATGCGGTACCAAGGCCAAGGATCTCTTGTGATTTATTACTTGGGCTCTATCATTCCATGCAACAACTGGTATACGACAAAGTTGTCGTCACCAGCGGAATTCTTGTAGAGTTCTTCAGGTCCATTCCAAACAGTTCTAAGTCCATCGCTGGTGAGGTTCCTGCTCTCCTTCATATAGAGAGGAATGATCGGCAGGGTCTCGTTGAAGGCCACTGCAATCTTGCTGATAATCTCTTTTTGTGCATCGATATCCCAACCCTGGATCGACTTGTTGAGAAGATCTTTGAAGTCAACTGTGCCCATAGAGGTTTCCTGCACAAGCGGGAATGAGATTCCCACTCCTCCAGAGGATGTGTTGCTTGCCAACAGCGGTCCTTCGTAGGCATACATGGGATGAGGTTGTCCTGTTCCGAAGAACGACATGGCCAATTCAAATTTTCCCTCCACGATATTCGGAGTCCTTTGAGTGGATTCGATTCCCTTGAAATCGGTCTTGATCCCGAATGAAGTGAGCTGCTGCGCAGCTTCCGATGCAGCGGTAGAGGCATCGGCCCAACCGCTCGGACACTGCAGTGTGAGTGTGAACTGCTTCCCGTTCGGAAGGAACCATTGTCCATTCCTATTGGTCAATCCGGCTTCACGAAGGAGTTGGGCGGCCTTTTCGTAGTCGAGTTCATAAGGATTCAATTTATCCATCTCCACCCATGCTTTGGCCACCCCATCACCAAGTCCAGTCAGATATTCAACACCAACAGTGACACCGGGAAGCGCCAATTTGCCGATCCGATCCCTGTCCACCACATGTGCAATCGCTTGTCTGACACGCACGTCATCCAAAGGTTTGATGGCATGATTGAAATAGATGGCGAGTCCATCGACACCCGGCAACTGCACGAAGCTGTATCCCACACGCTCGAAGGCTTGCATGCTTGAAGCCGGGAACACATGGGTGAGGTAATCCATCTGTCCGCTCAGCACCAATGGGGTCAAATCGGGAACATCGCCATTGTAGATGGTGAGAGTGTCGAATACCATTTCATCGGCGAGGAACGAGTTGGGGTTCAGAGGCATCTCTATCGAGGCTTGGCTGATCTTATCAGGATCAAGATAGTACGGTCCCGAAGCATTCACCATGGTAGGCCTGAAGGAGTTGAAGTCGGCTACAAGATTTTTCCATTCAGAGGAGTCTTCAGCCATTCCCTTCCCGAGTAGTTCGGCAGTCCTGTCCGCATACTCTCCATATGTCCTGTAGTCGACGATCGGCTTTCTCAATACATTCCTGGTAAATAGTGGTGTCGGATTTTTGATTCCGAACTCAACTGTCGTATCGTCGACAACCTCAACGTAGGAGATGTAGTTCCAAGCGGGATTTCCCACAAGACGGTAGATCATGAATGTGGTCCATACATCCTTGGCAGTCACTTGTTCTCCAGTCAACCATTTCGCATCATCACGCAATTTGACCATCATATGGGTGGAATCGGCGTCGATTTCCCAATCTTCGGCCAGCATCGGTGTGTATTCCCCTCTTGCATTCACATACAACGCAAGTGGCAACTGATGCATTTCACGCCAAAACTTCAATTCGATCGCATTCGCAACGAACATATTGAAGTGTCCGGTTGGAGGTGTTGCGTAAGGCCATCCTCCAGCGAACGTCACAGGCGCTTTGCTCTTCTCCGCAATCGGTGCGGTCTCTTGGCCTCCTTGGGCACTGATAGCCATGGTGCTGAAGAGCATCACGATAGACATCAACAAAATCAACAAGCTGTGTCTTCTTCTCATACCAACCTCCTTGTGATCGTATCACAGGTCTTTATTATTCCTTTCCCTATAGGAAAGATACCAACCAAACAGTACCAACAGTGAACCGACAATAATGTTCAATACACTGATGATTTTTTCAGCGCTTCCTTTTGGATGTGTGGGCAACAACCAGAGTGAAAGCAATATCATGACCCCTCCGAACGATTGCATGAGCTTTGCCAAAACAGTGGATGCGCCATGCTTCATCGGATCTGCTCCTTCTGTCGATACAGGTGACAAGCCACCTGCCTTTGTGTACCACTGTGCTCAAGCGGGGGTTCGATCAAATCACACACACCATCGATGGCTTGGGGACATCTCGGAAAGAGTGAGCATCCCGCCCCGATATTGGTGAAGGATGGGATGTCGATATTGTGCAGTTCGTAGGGTTTTTCCTCGTCAATCCGAGCAGCGGAAAGAATAGCTTTCGTATAAGGGTGTTGTGGATGTCCTATCACATCTTCGGTAGGGCCGATCTCAATGATCTTTCCCAGATACATCACCAGTATCCGGTGTCCCCATGCGAAATAACGGCCAAGTGCTAGATCATGTGTGATGTAGAGGTATGCCACATTCAAACGCTGTTGGATCTCTTTCAACATGGTAAGGAGACTTATCCTGAGCGATGTGTCGATCATGCTTGTCGCTTCATCGACAACGATGAACTTCGGGTCCATGGCGAGTATCCTGGCGATTGAGACCCGCTGACGTTGTCCTCCCGAGAGATTGCCGGGATATTTGTCGATGAAATCATCCACTGGAGTCAGTCCGACCATCTCAAGTAATTTCACCGTTTCATGGTACAGCTGTGAAAAATCGGTTATCTTCTTGTGGTGACGAAGCGGAGCAGCAAGCATATCGAACACCATCTTGGTGGGGTTCAAGGATTCATAAGGATTTTGATGGATCATCTGCACCGAGCGCCTGAACTCCTTCCAATCCTTTCGGGTAAGATCTTTCACTTCATTTTCGGAGAAAGTGAATCTTCCTCCCGAGTATCCCTGCAAACCGGCCAAGACTTTTCCCAAGGTCGTCTTGCCACAACCCGATTCTCCCACCACGCATACGGTTTCTCCTGGTTCAATTGACAAATCGATCCCTCTCAAGATCGTCACGTCCTTACCTTTGCGTTGGTGGAATCGTTTGGTGAGATCCTTTGTTTCTACCAAGGGTTTCGTCATACGGTTCCCTCCTTGTGTCCATCGTGCTTCTTTCCGAATACGTGACAAGCCACCTTTCTCTTCGAATCGATGTTCAGCAATCGGGGAACCTCTTTCGTACAGCGATCCAGTGCATATGGACATCGGGGAGCAAATAGACATCCTTCTATTTTCTCCACGAGATCGGGTGTGGTTCCAGGAATGGAATAGAGTTCCTCGAAGGCGGCGTCGAGTTTGGGAACCGCATGCAGCAATCCTTTGCCATAGGGATGTACTTGATACTCGAAGAATTCCTTCGAAGGAGCATCTTCGACGATGGAACCGGCATACATGGTCACCACACGGTCTGCGAGTTGGGTGACGATTCCAAGATCATGGGTGATGAACATCATGCTGAAACCCAATGAGCTTCTCAAGGAATTGAGCAGTTCCAGAATCTTTTTTTGTGTGATGAGATCCAACGCGGTGGTCGGCTCATCGAGTATTACGAGTTGAGGATCAAGCAAGAGGGCCAATGCGATCATCGTCCTCTGCTTCATGCCGCCTGAGAGTTCATGGGGATATGACGAGAGGACTTTCTCTCCATCGAGATAGACCATCTCCAACAGTTTCCTGCTCTTTTCGAATATCATTTCCCGACTCGAATTCGGGTTGTGGGCTCTCACCGTGTCGAGAAATTGGCTTTCGATTCGAGAAACGGGGTTGAACGAGCTTTGTGATGTTTGGAACATCATCACTATCTCACTCCAACGGATGGTCCGCAGATGTTTTTCCGAGGCGTTCTCCAATGAAAGTTCCTTTCCAATTCTTGTGTTGAAGAGGATCCTCCCCTCTGTGATGCTTGCGTTCAGTGGCAACATGTTCACGATCGAGGTGGCCAATGTGGTCTTTCCACATCCCGATTCACCTATGATGGCAACCGATTCTCCTCTACCGATCTCGAATGAGGCCTTGTACACCGCTTGCAATTTCCCCCTTTTCGTTCGATAGGAGATGGAAAGATCCTGAATGCTGAGCAAGTGTCCGGCCGATTGCGTGCGAGCTATGTGTGTTTTCATTTTTGGAGCCCCGGATTGAAGATTTCCTCCAACGATCTGGAGATCCACACCAGAGAGAGGATCAACAGACAGATCACTATGGTTGGAGCCAGAAGGAACCAAATCGAATCGGGATTGTAGATTACCCCTTGGTTCCAAGCTACATTGATCATCACTCCCCAATTCTGGTCCAAGGGGAGAAGTCCCAAAAATACCAGTCCAACCTGGGCATAAATCGCGGCTCTCATCAGAAGAGTGAAATTGGCGGCGATGAATCCCATCATGTTGGGGAGGATTTCCTTGAAGATGATGTGAACCATCGGCATATCGAGCATAAAGGCCACTTCAACGAAATCCCTGGTTTTCAAAGAGAGGACTTCCGCCCGTATGGTCCTGAACAGTCCAGCCCAAGAAAGGATGGCGAGCACTATGGCCAATGCGACCGCCGATAAACGGAAGAAGCCCGACAGTACCACCAGGAGGGGGAATCTGGGTATAGTGAGCCATACGTCGGCTAGAAACACCAACGTTTCGTCGAGTTTTCCTCCTATCAGTGCGGAAAATGCTCCTAAAAAAATTCCGATGAGTACGGCTATGCTGGCGGTGAGGAAAGCCAACACCAACAATTCCCTTCCTCCTGAGACTATTTGCGCCCAAATATCCCGACCCAGATGATCGGTTCCCAAAAAGTGTTCGGCAGATGGTGCCATCAGTATCTTTTCGGGGTCGGATACTTCATCAAGTGGAAACCAAATGGGACCCAGTGTGGACATGAGAATGATGAGAAGAAGAATCACAAGACCCATCGTTCCCACCAGATCCTGCATGAGGGCTCTTCTGATCTTCTTGAGATTGCGACTTAGGCGGCTCCTTTTAGTGAGATTGTGCAATGTCGCTTGGGTTTGTGTCCTATTTTGCACCTTTTCTACCTCCTTTCGCACGGATTCTCGGATCCAACACTCCATAGAGTATTTCTGCGAGGAGGTTGGAGAGCACGATCGCAACTGTCATCACCAGGAAGATTGCTTGCATCAATGGGTAGTCTCGATTGTTCGTGGCCTTCAACAATTCAAGTCCCACCCCTTGGTACACAAACAATTGTTCGATGATCAGAGAGCCTCCAATGATGAATCCAAGCCGCATCGCGAATTCGGTCACAATCGGAAGCATTGCATTGCGACCTATATAGGAACCGAGAATTTTTCTTGGTTTGAGACCTCTTGCACGAGCAATCGTGGCATAGTCGGCATTGAGACAGCCTGCGGTACTTCCTTTCATGAGGATCACCCAGATACCAATCTGTGAGAAGAAGTAGGTGAGGATCGGTAGGAATGCGTGGTCGAGAACACTCGAGATGAACGGCATGTTCCAACCTGGAGTGACACCCGGACTGAAATTTCCTCTCAGTTGGAATATGGGGACGATGCTGCCTCGACCACCCCATGTGAACACTCCGAAGAAAAGTATGAGGAATATCGCTATGAGGAAATCTGGAATCGCGCTTAAAAAGGAGCTGGTTCCAGAAATGATAGGCTCATACCACGATTCCCTGCGGTATGCGGCAACCGCACCCAGGACAGTCCCCACTATGAATGAGAGTAATAGACCAGAACCTACAGTGAACAATGTCCAAGGTAATCTGGCGGCGATTATTGAAGTGACCTCCACCCCTGGGGAAAGGAATGAAGTTCCGAAGTCGAGACGGATCGCATCTTGCATGTAGGTCAGGTATTGGGAGAGTAGGCTCGCCTCCAGATCCATTGAGAACAATGTGGAGGCCCGACTTGAAGCCTCTTCGTATGTCACTCCATATTGCACCACCAGATTTTGGATATATTGCTGGATGGGATTCGAAGGCATCAGTCGTATCAGGAAGAAGATGAGCGTGGTCACCACCCAGACGGTGAAAATGACTTTACCGAGCTTCTTAAGGATGAAGAGTAGAAAATCTTTTCTCACAATCACCTCCTGTCCATCATTGCGAGCAAGTCCATGACAAAATCATCCACCGCGAGAAGGACCGCTCCTTTTGCGGGCAAGGAATACTGGGCTTCAACCAGAACCTCGACAAGGTAGGGAATGGTATCGAACAGGGAGAGGATGTCTTTCTTGGTCTGTTCGTCGATCTGAGAGAAAAGCGACCCGGAAAGATAGACTTTCTGGGGATCAATCATATAGATTCCCTTGATTATGGATTCCTTGAGCAGTTCCATGATCTGTACAGGAGCTTTTCCATTCTTCTGTTGCTCGATTAGATCCTGTAGATTCCTGTCTGAGAAGAAAATCTCTCCTGCCGCCCCATTTCCACCTTTATACAACCTATCGTTGAGAATGAGCCCACATCCGATTCCGAATGGCTTGTTGTTGATGATGATCGTCATGAAATTTTCGTAGCGGTGTTTGGTTACCGCTTGGCAGTAGGTTCCAGCACAATTGGCATCGTTTTCCACCACAATATGCAAATCGGGAAATGCTTCCCGTAAAGCTTTCGAGAAACCTTGCACACTCCAAATCTTTGGTCCCTCGCTACCAATAAGAGTTCGCTTGAATGAGGAGATGTTGCCATCGTTATCCACCACGGACTTGACTGCGACACCCATTCCCTTGATGTTGTCGTACAATGAGAGGATGTTTCTAACGATATGGACCACTTGCTGAGGAACCTTCTCGGGATTTTCTTGTACCAGTGGTATACGTTGAGAATAGATTTCCAAGTCCGCAATGCCGATGATATGGGCATCGATAAAGGTTTCCTCAAGGTAGAGACCTAAAAAATAGGCGTATTCATTGTCCAACTCTATCGGTTGTCCCGGCTTCCCTACTTTCGGGCTGCCAATGTTCTTATCGGAATTCCTCACCAAGCCTTTCATACGGAGATCGTTTACCAGATAGCTGATTGTAGAGGCTTGCAGACCCAGCTTCTCTTTCAATTCAGCCTGAGTCGACGATCCTTCAAGTCTGAGGGTGTTGAAGAGTTTCGCGAGGTTGAAATAGCGCTCATTGGTTTTGTTCATATTTCCACCTAATTAATTCATCCAAACTATGAACTAATTATACACACGGTTTTACCCCTCCTGTCAAACAAAAATAAAAGAAATTTTTGAAGAGTTGGGTGCCGGAATGCAAATTTTTCTTGGAAAGAGAGATATAAACTGTAAAAATTTCTTTCGTTGTTCATTTTAATGGGGTAGTATATCCAATGATCGGAGAAAGATACCAATCAATGACATTGATGTCTGACGATGGTACCTGGCATCAGGTCACATACATCTACACATGGAGAAGAAGGATAATGAAAAAATTCAGTACATTGTTGACACTAATGGTTGTTGCCCTGGTGCTTGTGGCATTCGCAGGTTGTGATCTGGCGATGGATGGTGCTGTTGACCGTGGTTTGGATGTGACCAGCCGTAAGGCTGGAGCAGGGGCTCCGGTGGAATTCACCGCCACGGTGAACATGTATCAGGATCATGAGAGTGTCGTGGACCGACACGTGGGAAACAGCAACCATTACAAGACCGAGGAGGAGACTCTGTACAGCTCAATCACTGTGGATGGAATGGGGGATTTTGGTGGTGTGATCAAATCGGATTGGGATCTGCTCGACGGTAAGCATGTGGTAATGAACAATGTGACCAACTACAACTTGGATCCATATACCACGGAGCTTTCGGGTTCGAACCACAGCTCCATCATGATACTCGACGATTCCGGGGATGTGGTGCTTGAATTGGATGCGAATGGAGTGATCGAAGGCTCTCTGTTCGGCGCCGAGATTGCGATGAACTGGGTGTCGAAGAATTCCGATGTGAAGGCCCGTGGTAAGGTTGCCGGTACCTTCGTGTGGCTTTTGATCGATTATTCCAACGGAAACGTCATACAGACTTTACCCAACGGTACTTTCACACTCACCGGAACCTATAACCGGTCTAAGTGAAGGAAAAGACCAGAGGGAACAACATGACCACTACAGTCGCCCAGACGGCGTAGACATCCAAGAATCGAGTCTGCATCCTGACAATGGATTGGAAGGATGATGTTCTGCGGAAGAACTTCATATATCCAGAGGCAAGCAGCACGAGATTCACCAGAAGGATTATGTTCTCGCCAAGGGCGGCGCTTTTGTTAGCGGTGAACCCGTAGTTCGACACACGTATCACAATTCCGGCCAATGCGATCAGATCGACCAGAATGGCCGCAATGAGCAGTGCGAATGTGAACGCATCCCATATGGTGCGTGTGGAAGCACTGACTTGGTCCTTGGCACTCATCGAGTAGAGGGTGAGAGCGAGGACCAATGCCAATACGACGTCGAACCAAATCAACAACATCCTGTTTTCGTACGCATCTTGCGGGTTCGAAGCGAATGCTATGAGCAAACCCATCAGTACGAGGAAAAACAGGGGAGTGAAAATTCTGGAAAGCACAGGTGCGATACTTTCGATGAGACTCTTCTTCTGTTCCACAAGGTAGGCGGCTATCGTGAAAAGACCGAAGAAGCCCATCGGTGCCATCCAATTCTGGATGAAGGGGGATGCATCGATTCCCACCAGTTCGAAAGTCCCCATGGTGAGAAGGATCAGCACCACTCCACCCAGACCGATCAGGACCGCGAAAATAAACGATTCACCGGCGAAGCGTATGAAGTTCAGTCGGTTGTGTGGCGATCGCCATCCACTCTCTTTCCCTGTAGCCGGCCCCGAATAGAAGTAGAGCAGGGTATAAAGCAGTACGATGGGAAGATGGATTGCCGAGAGCATGGCCGTATGGTGGGGTTCGAAAGATGGGTAGAGGTTGACCACCAGGGACGCGATAAGAAACGGAATGAGGGCGACGATGCTTTTCATCACAGGCAATGATCGTTTCCACACAAAATAGAGTGCTATCGGGAGGAACGCGAATATTGCTGCATTGCGTGCATATATTGCTCCATGGGCTTCGAAGTCCCCGTAACCGAACAGGGAAGGAACCTTTCCCAGCAGCCCTGCGAACAGTGTGAGGACAATCACCACCAACAGTTCCCTTGTATTCATATGTGTGGCGAGCCGGTTGTCGGTTGGGATGAACAGCTGCCTCCACATATCCTCTGTGGAAGCCTTGGCGAATTCACGTTGTATCGAATCCACATCACCCAAACGTTTCACTGCAATGAGGAATGCCTCCTCATTGTTGAGTTGTGTGGCGACCAGTTCGTCGATACTGTCGCGTAGGTGTGATTCCAGCTCCTCCAGATCTCCATAACCGATTGAGCTGTGCTCCTGGAGGTGGTGTTTCCAATCTCGAATTTGTGTCTCAAGATCAAACATCTTGGGATTCTCCTTCATATTCCTTTTCCAGGGTAAGAAGCGCCTGCCGCACCATTTCCCATTGTCTTTTGAGCAAGAGGAGTTCCTCGATTCCCGCATTGGTGATTTCATAATATTTCCTACGGCGACCATTTTCCGATGTTCGCCAGAAGGATGAGATGAAGCCGCTTGCTTCCAGTCGATGAAGAACGGGGTAGAGCATACCATCTGTCCATGCGATTTCATTTTTAGAAATTTCCTGAACCTTACGTATGATGGCATAGCCGTAGGAGGGCCGGTTCTTGAGAATCGCGAGGATGATCGGTGTGGCCGATGCAGCCACAAGGTCTTTCGACAGATCCATGGCTCTCCTTCCTTATACATAGCACTGCTATACATAGTAGTTCTATGTATAGCAATCGTCAAGAGCTTTCAATTCCGATTTTCAGATACTTGTAGGTCTTACTCGACGAACAGTGCCATCGCATCCCTCAACTTGTCCAATCTCTGTTGCAGTGCTGCGATATTCTTGTTCACATTGACGATATCGGTTCCGAGACGCAACAGGTCTTCGGGGCTGGTATAGCCTGCGGCTTGGACGAATTGATCGAGTGCGTGATGCAATGATGCGAAATCGGCGGAAAGTACACCCACTTCTTCACCAAGACGCTTCACTTCCTGTTCGGATGCGACTTGAGTTGCCATGGTTTCAAGTTGTTGTACTCGTAGCTCCAAGGCATCAACTTTGGATCGCAAGGCATCGAATTCACTCTTTTGGATGAAATTGGTCTGCAATCGTTCCATCTCGGACTGCATACGGGTGATCTCTTCTCGATTGGTTTGCTTGTAGGCCTCGAACTCTTCGATGGATACACTGGAAGCACAGGAAAAGGCTAAAAGAGTGAGTACAACCACAACCGCCATCATGCTCGATCTGGTTTTCATACTCGAATCCTCCCACGGGTATGGTTTTGGTGTACACCATTGTGCTGGGGAATGCAACAATTTGTTGCATGAATGATTTGACCTTGGGGGTGCTTGTGCATAGAATCGAAGAGGAGCATGCAATGGCCGATCGGTTGAGCCGACAGGAAAGAAGTGCATTGATGGGCAGGATTCGGGGCAAGAATACGAAGCCCGAAATTCTTGTGCGCAAGGCTCTCCACAAGGCAGGATTTCGTTTCAGAATACATGATCGTCGCCTGCCCGGTTCACCCGATATCGTGCTGCCGAAGTACCGGACCGTGGTATTCGTTCATGGTTGCTTTTGGCATGGGCATGACGAGTGCAAATGCTTTCGTGTTCCCAAGACCAATGGTGAATTTTGGAAGAAGAAGATTGATGGCAATAGGGAACGGGATGAAAAAAATCGAGTGCTGTTGGAACGGAAGGGATGGCGGATTATTGTGGTGTGGGAGTGTGAATTGCAAAAAAGAGCCGTTCGCGAGGCCACATTGGCAGGCCTCGTGAACGAAATCTGGGCTCTTCAGTGAGTTGTGAGAGTAGAGAGAAGCGCTTGGTAGGAGGTGAAGAGACTCGACTCGTCAAGAGGTCCCTCCATGTCATTCACTGTAACCGAAACCGTATAACGGTTTCCTTTGAAATCGACCAGGTAGGTGGTCAGGTTCAGCACACCAGGTTCGGATCCACCTTTGTAGGCGACCCGTTGCCAATCGGCGGAATTGGCCAAGCCCGCGTTCACCGTCATCAAATCGAGGAAGGCCAACCTTTCGATAAGGTCGGACAGTTGCCTTGTACTCATGTACCACTCGATATCCGGTGAAACAGGATCTTCAGCGAAGAGACTCGCCGGTGGTAGGGGTCTACTGACGATTTCCTTGAGGATCATCCGTTTTCCCACCAAGGAGGCACTTCGGTAGCGTTCCAGCAGATCTTTGTTCACTGGATTCTTCAGTTTGAACGCCTCGGCAGTACTCAAGAAAGGTTTGCCATGGGTCAGGTACTCTTCTACATTCAACCGTCCCACAGTCGCGATCAATGCATCGGTTGCAGTGTTGTCGCTTTGCGAGATCATCAATGTGGCGAGGGTTTCGATCGTCAGATGGGTACCTTCCGGCCAATCCTGCAATATTCCTGTGGGAAGACTCTTCCACCCATTTTCGAGTGCTACGGTGTCGCTCCAACCCAGTTTTCCCGAATCGATGGCATCCACCACTGCCGCCAGCACAGCGAGCTTGAAGGACGATCCTACGGCAAGTGGAGTGTCGGGTGCATGTGCGATCAAAGTGGAGCCGTTCTTGCGTATGAGCACAGAAGTATCCAAGTCCAGGTCGATGATTTGGGCAACCGCCGATTCCAGCGTCAATCCCGATTTGATCATCTCGGTGAACTGCAATCCGGCAATGTTTCCCTTGGCATCAAGGACCAGGTAGGTGGTGGCCGTTCCTCCGCTGAATACCACATCGAAGGGATTCTTCTCACCTTCGACTTTCACAAATGTACCAAGCTGTCCCGTGACTTGGTCGATTATCGCCTCCATGGTGGCCAGAGGGGCTGCTGCTTTGAATTGGGCGGTGTAGCCGACATTCTCCGGACCTTCGGCAAAGAGTGTGGTCAACACATCCTTTTCAGCGATGGTAGCCGACCAAAGAGGTGTGAAGGTACACACAATCAACATGATGACAAGTAATTTTTTCGCATTCATGCTCTGAATGTACACCTTCGAGGATATGCTGTAAAGCAGGATGGTTCCTACAACCTGAACTTGCCGTCGAACACCTTTTTCATACCCTCTGTGTCGGTTGGAATGAAGGGCTTTCCTTCGTTCCCAACCGTTTGGTCGGCCGCATCACCCAATAGGTCTCCAATCGGATCGAATGCGATCTGGGGATCTATGGTGACCGATCCATCCCTTTGCACCGCCACTTCGATCTCGACTTCATCCATGGAGGGAAGGGAGGAAGTGAACGAGCCGGATGCGTCACCGGTGAACGACATGCCATCCGAACCCGACATGGCCGATCCCGAGACGGTCACCTTCGCACCTTTGTAACTTGCAGTCGCTTCGCCTGAAGCTCCGAATCCATAATCGCTTACCGTTCCATCCCCATTGAAACCGATTTTTCCCGTGATGGACACCTTCCCTTCGATTTGGGCATCTCCCTTGCCTGCATTGAAACGGTAGGAGGCCGATCCGTCATGCATGCTCTTACCGGTGAAATTGTTCTTGGTGTAATGGTAATCGAAGCCCGGATTGCCCTTCATCGGAAGATCGAATCCGAGTTTCAGATCGGTTCTTGCAACCGATATCCTCCCCGATATCGGGACAAACGGAATATCGAGATCGGTTCCATAGGAATCGAGTTTCTTGAATAGGGGTGAAGATGGAGGGATGTCTCCCGATTCGAAGCGCTTCTTCTCGTAGTTGTTCTTCGCTTGCCGTTGTTCCTCCACTTGTTCGATCGCTTCCAATCGAGAGATATCTTCTCCACATTTCTCTTGAACCGGGTAGTAGTCGAAAGCCCCATAAGCCATCACCACTCCTTCAAGTCCGGTCAACACCGCCCTGTCTATGGCAGCACGGAGTTCCTTGTCCTTCAGATCCCGAACCACTGGGTCACTGATCATGGCCACATGCTTGAACACATCCTGATAGAAGGCCTTCGCATAGGGGGTGATCTTCTTCAGGTACTGCACCGATGCGTAACTGGTCATCTGGTTCCAGTACCTGGAACAGATGTCGTTCCATTTCGTAACCGCCTCCCTACATTCTTCACCACCGAACTTCTCTTCGAGTCCACTCAATTGAAAACCCGCCTGTTGTGCCATCGAGTGCAGGGTTTGAATCATCTTCACGCCGAGATTGTCAAGATACTTTCCATAGGCATTGTACTTTATTTGGTATTGCAGCATGTTGTACCGCTGGATCAGGACATTGGAGGGATCGGCATAATCGGCTGGATTGATCTGGAAGATGACCATGGCAGGATCGAGATCGGCTGCGATTTGGAGGCTGGAGGCAGTCCTGTTGTTGGCGAGATCGAGTTCCGCTTGCTTGGCCTGTTGTTCCAATTCGGCAACATAGGCGTACACGTTCTCCTCTCCGGAAACAGCAGCTTCCCCACCTGTGTAATTGGCGTACTTCTCGGGATGGGCTTCAAGTTCATCGAGGTCGATACCCTGCATGTCGATGTGCAAACCCATCCTTTCGGTATTCTCGATAAGGTCTTTGGCATATGATGCCGAGGCTTTCGTGGCGAACAAGGCCACCGCTTCGGTCAGATCTGTCAGGGCGGCGATGCCATGGGGTTGCCGTATCGCTTGGAGTGAACCATAGGCAAGTACGGTATCGATCTTCGGTGTGGTGTAGCTACCTTCAGGTACCAGATAGTCGATGAAGGTCCGTATCTTGTTCCTTTCGTTCTGGTCCATTGAGGAGATGAATTCGGCTGCCGTCAATATCGGTTGGCTTGCGATGGTCTCGATCGCCTGTTCATGCATCTCATCCGGGGCATTGGCCGGAACTTCGATGGCCTCAGCCACATCCTCGATCATCTTGGACTGTGTTGCCATCATGGCATACATCGCTGGTCGCGCAAGCATCGCATCTTCGAGTATGGCTTTTGCCTTGAGACGGAAGCCTGTGTTCCAATAGTAGGAGGAGAGTCCGACCGCTGCATCCCAAGAGGTTGGATCGGTATCGAGTGCGGCGAGGAAACTCTGTTTGGCTTCCTCATCCTTATCGAGTTCCAGCAATAGATTCCCGAGATTGATCAGGACCGGCACACTTTCGGAGGTGTATGCTCCTTCGTTTAGACTGCAGGAGAGTGCATGGCGATACACCTCCGCCACATCTTCGGTTCCCTTTCCCTTTGGTGCGAGAGCGGATGCGAAGTTGCTTGCTGCGATTGCATTTGAATAATCATATGATAGCGCCGCTGCTGCCAAAGCCACTTTGAACGGCTGTGAATCCCCATAGAGTATGGCAAGCGCCACCGATTGCGACAATCCAATCGCCCGGTCCGGATCCTGCGTTGTTCCCGAGAACTCGGGCTCGTGTGGGATGAGTCGACGGAATTCGGATCGATCGAGCGGTCCCATCCCTTCCCAAGCTTCCTCGAACCGTCGTGCGGTGAATTCCTGAATGGAGAATCGGTCGAAAGTACTTACAGCGAGTCGGGAGGGGCTTCTTCCACTTGTCTCGGATTGGGTCCGATCCTTTCTCACTTCTTCTTCAGCTTGTGCAAGAGCCCTTTCCTCCTCTTCGCTGGGAAGGGAGAGGGAAAGTGGAACTGGGGTGAAGTGTGATTCGGCCGTGATGGGGATAGGATATTCTATCGTTTGTGGTACCGTGGCTTTCAGTGTGTATTCTTGCATTGCAGGTTGCACGGCCTTCTCCACCATCTCGTTGGTCTTTCGATCGACCGCTTGGGATACCATGGATTCGAAGGCCGCCATGCAACCGGTCGATAGGACCACAACCGTCGCACATAAGAGACACGATAGGGTGATTCGCACCAAAGAAAACCGCTTCGGCTTCATACGGTTCCTCCTGTACCTGCATCATGAATGTATGTGAAAGAACGTTCGGA
>CAYZJV010000038.1:19170-26622 GCA_964478945.1 uncultured Spirochaetaceae bacterium
TTCATACGGTTCCTCCTGTACCTGCATCATGAATGTATGTGAAAGAACGTTCGGATGCTTTATATATCCGTCAAAACAGTAGCAGAAGAATTAAGATCGCTCAACAAAATTCGCTTACGTTGGAGATCCTGGTTATCTCAATCGAAGATCGATATGGAGTAGGGCTGCTTGTCGTTCCATGGCAGCAACCATCATCTTGGCGACCACTTTCCTATCGCCCTCCAAACGTTGGTCATCTAGTTCCACCGTTTTGATGATATCGCGTAGCGTTGCCAATTCGAAGAGATTCACGGCAAGGCAGAAGAATCCCTTGCGTCTTCCATCGTCATATCTGTCGATCAGATACTCCAACAATTCGATCTTTTGATCGAGTTCCTTGCGGTAGGCTCCCATTCCCAAGTCCCTCGCCTTCTGTTGGTCCGCGAGTCTTCTTTGGTAGGTGATGAAGGAATCGTGCTCGGCTTTCCTTTCATACCGTTCACAGGGATATGTGCTGCAATCATGGCAGTACTCCACAAATCCATGTGTTGCACTGCAACGGATGATGGGACACGATGGATGGAGTTCATTGAATCGTTCGCCTCCACAGCCGGGACATCGGGAAGACCCGTTGGTGTGATGTCGTGGACAGAGTCCGCAGTTGAGTCCACAAAGTGAAAAGGCTGGATACGATCGTGAGTATGGTTCCATCAGTATTTTCTCCACTCCCAGTCTGGCGAAAATCCTTGGATGGTCGCCAGTTCATACAGAGGTTCCATTGTGTTGCGCAAGCTCTTGTACAACTGTTCCCTGTCGAGCACTTGGGTTGGTTTCATATGCAGATCGGCCACATAGGGCTCGATTGCCTTCTCCCATGCGCTCGATCCCGACTTTTGACGATAGATCCAAAGCGCACTATGTTGCAGCTCGACGAATTTGTTGAAGTACTTCTCCATCGAGGGCAGATTGTTGGATTTGGAGGAGTTGATTGCTTTCGAAACCGGTATGAGATTCCACAACCGATCATGGGCAACGAACGACCAAGGGAGGAAATGATCGAGTGATACATGGTCCTGCGACAACGGTTCTCCACTGAAAATGCAATGCAATGGTTCTTTGGAGAGTACCGTGTTCCAGAATCTTCGTTGTGGTCCCATTGGTACCCTCACCAATGGTGGGAACAGTTTCATCTGTAGATTCGGTACCGATGGATTGCGCCTTTGCATATAGTCCAACCAGTTCCAGGCAGCAAAGGATTTGACCAACTCGATATTGTCATGAAGGTAGAGCATCCAATCTGGATGCATCACGATGGATCGATGATCGCTGGAGATGTAATAGAAGGGACGAACGGTATCGAATTCGTGGATGGCAAGATGTGCTATGGCAGCATTCTTCCTTGTTTCCAAGGTTCCCTGCAATTTTCTGGTGAAAAACGGTGCGAGCAATCTATAGGGAACCATATGCAACAGCCCGTTTCCAGTAAAATCGGTTTTTGCGATCTTGGCTTTCAGCCGGTTGCGTCCAGCCAGATTGTCCGATGATTCCACCGCAATACGATCGAGTTCCTGTGCGACCCTGTCGTTGATCCCGAAGGAGAGTTTGAAATAGGTATGGGGATACCATGCCAAAGTGAGCATTTCCAACAGGATGTCATCCAATCGAATCACCTGATTGTTGAAACCAGTCTCCTCCAAGATATGCAACAATGCTTGGAAGTAGAGATATTTGTAGCTGGTGGCGGTATGGGAAAACACCTGCAGCAGTATGGGTATGTCGACCCGTTGCGAGTAGGGGAGACGATAACGGTTTGCTACGATACTCCAATTGTCTGGCATTCTTTATCCATGATATGCCAAGGACATCCGGGATTCAAGAAACAATTATTTCAAATTGACTGTTGACCTTAACGTAACGTAAAGGTGTATCTTGCACTCATGGAAGAAATAGAGCATATGATGACCATACAGGAGGTTGCCCGGATTTCTGCTCTGACGGCCCGAACACTGAGATGGTACGACAGGATCGGTCTTGTCGTACCCGATAGGGATCCGTTCACCAGGTACCGTCGGTATGGAAGGGAGGATCTCAAGAATCTTCAGCAGGTCGTCTACTTCAGGGAGCTGGGATTTTCCCTCGATAAGATCAAAAGGATCATGGATGATCCGAAGTTTGACAGGGCATCGGCTTTGAAGGATCAGCTGAGCATGTTGAAGGAGAAAAGGAAAGCGGTGGAACAGATGATCAAGACTTTGGAATCGGCCATCGCGGAAGAGAAGGGAGTGCATGTCATGCATGACAAGGAACGGTTCGAAGGATTCGATTTCTCTCACAATCCGTATGAGCAGGAAGCGCGAAAACGATGGGGAGAAGATACGGTGGATAGGGCGAACGTTACGCTATCGTCACTGGGAGGAGATGGACAGGAGGAACTATCCAACAGAATGGAGAATCTGTTCAGGGCTCTGGCCAAGATACGAGAAATCGATCCAGCATCCCAAGAGGCCCAAGAAGCGATTGGGAGGTGGTATGATCTACTCAATACGATGGGACACTATTCACCCGATATGTTTGGCAATCTTGGCAGGATGTACGTCGATGATCCCCGTTTCACCAAGAATATCGACAAATATGGTGAAGGGCTTGCACTGTTCATGCGTGATGCGATGATTGTCTACTCCGGCAGGAAGAAGTAGATTGACGCTATGGAACTATTGAGGAAGCTGAATCACAAAGGCAATGGTGCGGTGTATGTCATGGATTCACCTGGAGAATTTTACGATTCGATCGAGAAGATGAAAGAGGAGACGGAGGTGGTGACCTCGTTCACCACAAAGTCCCACGTGCCGCTGCTGCTGGTGTTCATCAGGGACAAGGCTGATCTGCTGGCTAAGATGGATGAGGTGAAACGTATGATCGATTCAAACACGATACTGTGGTTTGCGTATCCGAAGAAATCATCCAAACGTTACAAAAGCGATATCACTCGCGATGCCGGTTGGGATCCGTTGGGAGCGATGGGATACGAACCTGTGCGGCAGATCGCGCTCGATGAAGATTGGTCGGCATTGCGTTTCAAGGCGGTTGCCACAATCAAGAAATTGACACGCAACTCTTCCATGACCCTCAGCACAGAAGCCAAACGTAGATTGGAAAATTGATCCTTCACACTCGCCACACAGTCTTCTCTTGCATCGACAGGAGGATGGAGTCGATGGCCACCGGTTTGCCATGGAATGAAGTGGCAGTGCAGGCATCCTTGCACGGTGCAAGGCAGTTCGTACATGCTAAGGAACCCGTTATCTGTAGTTTTGCTCCCACGATGTTCCCACATTCCAAGCGACGCATGATCGCCGGTATTTCATACGAATGGGGACAGACTGTACTACAGGGGGCATCCAGACACCATTGGCAGGCACTGGCTTCATCATGTAGAGCGAGCAGTTGCGAATCTTCGATCGCATTGGCAGAAGGTATGATTCTCCCCTCTTCGGTCCTCTTCACTTCGGTGATCTCCCCCTGATGTTCGGTGACCATATCCTTCAGAGTATCGCTGTCACGATATTCCTCTTTCCCCATGTCGCGAAGAAGCAGGTTGGCGGCACTGATGCCGCTGATGGTGACTGCGAGACTTCCTGTGCCCATTACCGTCGCTTCACCACAGTGGTAGAAATTCGTCCATACGCCTTGTGCACGTTGGCGATGCAGGAGGTCTTGTCCCATCACTTGTTTGGGACCGGCCACACAGCCTCCTTCCTTCATGGTATAGCGTTCGATGGTGGTGGGAGTGGCAAGGGATATTTCCCTGACATGGGACGGGAATCCAGGGAAGTGGTGATCCAGTATACCCAATAAGCGTTTGGTTTCCTCATCTTTTCCCTGTAGATAGGCATCCTGGTTGTTCTCCTTTTCCCATGGCCGAGGCCAACTGCGTAACGATGGACCGATGGCCATTACTACATGTTCATCTTCTGAACATAGGGAAGGATCGGTGAGCGAAAAGGCATACATGGTGACTTCCTTCTCATCGATTGAATCTGTGTTGTCGGCGAACATTTCTATGGGAAGGGTTCCGGTGGGGAGCGCTTCTTTGTCGACCACACAATAAAGCACTACACTCGGATAAGTCATCTCCAGCGACTGCATTTCGCGTAACTTTTCCAAAGATGTCGGATGTTCCTTCGCAAGATTCGCATGGAGATTGTGCAGCGTCCCTCCATACACGATGCGTTCGGTCTCCACGGAATAGGATCCCTTTTCATCCTCCACCATGATTCTTGTGGGAATATTGTCCTCGAAGAGTAATTTGATGGCCTTGGTGCGGTAACGGACGATTCCTCCTGCTTCTTCAAAAGCCTTTTCCAGCTTTCCCGGCAATTGATGTGATCCACCAACGGCATAGTAGCTTCCCCCCACATGGTTTTCCATGAACATGGTGATTGCCAGAATTGCCGGGGTTTCATCGAGTGTGGTATAGCAGTAGGTGCTGGTGAGTTTGCTGAAGAATTTCACCACATCCTCCGAGTCAACGAACTTTCTCAGCAAGTCTCCCGCATTTTGGGAGAGGAGAGGGAGCAGGCGCATGTTCCTGACCGGATGCCGAAGAAATCGCAAGGCCGCTTCCTTGTTCGGTATTTCGGTGGGAGCCATATAGGACCGGTCGGCGGTGATCACATGATGGTAAAGGTCCCCGATATAGGCGTAGAATCTCTTGATTTGGCCGATGTCATTGGGGAAAAGGGTTTCCAGAGTGGCGAAGAATTGTTCCATGTCGGGATGGAAGTCGATTGGGTATCCACCGTAACAGAGTCGGTACATCTGTCGATGGCGTACCACCTCAATCGGCTGTTCGAGTGCATTCATTACGAAGCGATGGGGGTTGAAGCCCTCTTTTCCAAACCCGAAGAACATCGCTGTTCCCTGATCGATTGTCCTCCCCTTCATCCGGAACGTACCGCAAGAACCACCAGGTTGGATGTGCTGTTCCACGCAGAGGGTTCGCAGTCCCCGTTTCGCCAGCAAAGCCGCCGCGGTGAGGGAAGATAGCCCGGCTCCAATCACCACAACATCGAATCGTTCATCGCCACGTTCCACCATCATCCTCCAAAGCTCAGGATATTCACAAACGAGGGAACAGTATTGCTCCATCATGTGAAGTGTATCATGAGCATGAATGGATTCCCAAAGGAAAAGGAGTGGCTATTCCACTATTGGCATGTGGTACCGAATTGTTTGGAGCAACCATTGCGGAGCCCGGTTGCTCGATGGCTACTCACAAGATTCGGTTCCGTCTAGTGTGTTTGGATGGAAAGGTACCTTTCCCAGTGCAAGGATCATAGGGAAAGGTATAGGATATCTGGGTATCCGCGGCATACAGCGAGATGGTATCGCCAATGATGGAACAGCACTTCTTCAATGTCTTTCCACTACTGGTTTTCAACGATACTCCCGTCAACAACCTCTTCATGTCGGTATCGTCATGTGATACCCGAACTCCGGTGAAAGGATCGAACAGAGGTTTGAAGTGCTCGCTTGAGACCACCGAATCATCGTTTTCGAACGAAACGGTGATCCTCATCTCATCAAGGTAGGTATAGGTGTAGACTCTGAGAAAATATCTGGTGTCGACAGGGAGTTCAAGCAATGCGGTATCGTCTTCCATAACTCCGCATTATATAGATTTAGCAAGAAAATGTCAAAAGAGTGGAGATCAATGGTACTGAATAAATATCCAAAGACCAAAATTTTTATTGCGTATTGGAGTATTGGGACGTACCATGTTGATATATTAAGGATAAAGGGTCGGGAGTAGTCAAAGTGGTAGGACTTGTACTTCATTGTCCCTGAAACCAATCTCGAGATACTCTCACCACATCTTCCAGCCCTTCCAGAATGATCGGATCACCGGAAATTTTTCGGTGGAGGAGGGGAAGATGAAAAGATATGTGGAATGGATTGTGGTTGTCCTAATATTGACAATACTAGGTATGGGTTGCCCGCAAGAGTTGAACGACCTGCTTCCGGAAGATACGGGGTCGCTGTCTTTGGTCCAGTTGCAGTATATAGGCACTGCCACCCGAACCGCTCTGGTGGAAGCTCTCGCATCATTTCGAGTTGAAGGTGATATCCCTGGTATGTCGGGAACCTATACCGATGATGAGCACATCGATATCCAATTCTCAGGATGCGATGTGGGCGCGATCGGTGTATTGGAGAGTTCTTCATTCGAACCGGGGGAGATCACCATCACCGATGGAACGTACCTGGTATATCTGTCGGATGGAACGCTCTTCAAGAATCTGGCTCTCACAGTGGAATTCGGAGAAGACTCCGCAATCGATGGAGAGCATGGGGTGATTCTTGAGATCAGGGTGTACGACTACGATACCGTTGATCAAGATGAACAAATTATCAAATTCACCGTTGATTCGGTGAATATCCTATGAAAATGTACTGTGTATCGGATTAATGCATTCCCGATGGAAGTATGCATGAGGAGGGAGGAACTTACGCTCCTCCCTCCTCTGATTGTCGTTCTCATGAATAGATATTACAAAACGATGTGTTGCGTCACTTCGCTTTCCGCACTCACCTCTATATCATTGTAGCTGGATGAATCCAACACGGTGTACGTACCATCGCTTGCGACTCCCACGACCACCAGATCGTAGTTTCCTTCGGCAAGGAATGGTATCTTGTAACTGTCAAGGATGTCGTCATCGTCAGAATCGATGGGAGCTGTGCTGCTTATGGCATTTTCGAACGGAATTGTCAAACTTGATTCGTTCGAATCATATGTACCATCTTCATAGGCGAATATGGTGTAATTTTGAAATGCCTCGGTGCTATCGTCGGTGAAATCACCAACTATCGTTCCCGCTTGATTGTTCACCACAAGGCGGATGGTAGGTCTTAGGATATAGATTCCTCCAGATTTCTCGTGCACAGACTTTCTTATATCGAAATCAGCGGTGATCTCGATTGTACCATTGACTGGAACGGTGAACGGTCCATTGGCCTTGTATCCGGTTTGATCCGCGCTGGGTACGAACAATTCATGCTTGGTGTCGTCAGTGTCATCTCCGTCGGCTACTCCATCGTTGTCGATGGCGATGTAGCTTTGCATCGTGGAGTCATCTCCTTCGACGGCAGCCGCTGTCATGAATCGGATTTGGGTCACCTCTCCCGCTTCAATCTCCATATCTGACAGAGGGGCAATTTCTCCTCCTGTCAATTCGAGAAGGTTGAATGTCTGGGGACCACTGAAATCGGTATCCTCGACCCATTCGTCATTCAAATTGTACGCAATCGATTCAATGGTGATGAACACTCCTTCGACACCCTCGGCATCCACAATGGGAGCATCGGTGAGATCCAAACTGATGGTACCGAATCCTCCGGTTCCAAAAGAACACCCAGTAAGTACCAAAGCGATTGTGGTGAGGCCAATCACACCTGCCGCCACTATATTCT
>CAYZJV010000039.1:0-26361 GCA_964478945.1 uncultured Spirochaetaceae bacterium
TATGTCGGTATACCAGCCGAGAAAGCGGTATCCTTCCCGAGAAGGGGTTTTCGGTTCTTCGATGGACTTCCCATTGTCCGCCTCTTCCAAAATGATGGGACTGTCGTTTTGGGCATCGAATGCCACCGAAGGCTTTCCGCATCCGACGAACAACATGACGATGGTCAACACGATGATGAATATACCGGATCTTTTCATTGGGGGTTTCTCCTATTCTCCACGATAGTCTAACTGAATGATACGACAGACTCAATGAAAAAGCACCCGAGGTGATGATTGGTTACCAACGGGTGCCATAATGTGTGTATGCAAAGACTCAATCCCTGTCAATCCAGTATTCCTGGGGAACCGGATTGCTACCCTCCCAGATCACCTGCCTGAACAATACGGGGTCGGTGTTCCCTTCGGTGTTGATCAACAGGATCTGACTCGTATCGTCGATCTTTAAGAAATCGCGCAATGGTTCGGCACCATTCTCCTTGAGTATGGAGATCAAAGCCCCCAGGGTAACCGCACCGCTTTCACCGCTCACGATGAAGGGATCACCTTTCAATGGAGTGGCATACACGCGCATTCCACGTGCCGCGATATAATCGGGAACAGATACAAACGCGTCCACTGTCTCTTTCAACACATTCCAAGCGATCTCACTCGGTTCACCACATGCGAGACCAGCCATGATGGTATCCAATGCCCCCTCGACATGATGGGGTTTCCCATCCTCATGCTTCGCACTTTCGAAAAGACAGGAGGCCTGGTCGGGTTCCACCACGATACACTTGGGAGCTTGCTCGCCGCACAAACTGTGGTAATAGCCGATCACCGCAGCCGCCAAGGCTCCTACTCCCGCCTGTACGAATACATGGGTGGGACGAGCGATCCCCTGACAACTGAACTGCTCCTGGATTTCCGCCATCATGGTCGAATACCCCTGCATAATCCAAGTGGGAACTTGGGAATATCCCTCCCAACTGGTATCGCTGATGATCTCCCATCCGTGCTTCTTAGCATCCACCACGATCTGGCGAACCGCATCGTCGTAATTGCCTTCGATGATCTTCACCGTCGCACCATAACTCTTGATCGCGTCGATCCTCCGCTTGCTCGTCTCGGAATGGACATAGATGACACACTTGTGTCCGAGCTTCTGGGCAGCCCATGCGATGCCACGGCCATGGTTGCCGTCGGTCGCGCTGGCAAAGGTCACATCACCCAACAGTTGCTTCACCTCATCGGACAACAAATACGTGAAGGTCATCTTCCCATCATCGATACCCAATCTATTCTGGATATAACGATAGAGGGCGAACGAACCACCGAGCACCTTGAAACTGTTCAACTCGAGTCGGGATGCTTCATCCTTCACCCAAATCCCTCCCACACCGAACATCGATGCGAGATTCGGCAACGATACGAGAGGACTCATACGATACCCTGGGATCTGGCGATGGAAACGACGGGCCGTCCTAGCCACTTCGACGGGGAACATCTCTTTCGCCACGTCGATATCCTTGGTACCGAGATCCCTTGTTATCCAAGAGAAATCGGGATTCTTGTTGTGCATGCTGGCCTCCTTGGACCTTCAAAATGATATCGTGAAGTTATTGAAATCTTGTCGGCATTATAGCCAAAGCAATGGATATGTTCAACCATATAAAATATTTAACCGGAGTCGACAGATATCGAGCCTCCGGTCAAACACGTGGAAACACAACAGCTACAACGAATAGTTGAGCATCGCGGCAACCCGTTTGAAGGTAAAACCGACCTTCTCCATCACGCGGGTATCGGGATCGGTCTTCTTGGTGGTCATCTGTGGAATCACCGTAAGGTTGAAACGATCTCCAAAGGCGAAATTGGTCACCAGACCAAGATCGAACACCAGACCTTCGATTTCCAAACCATTGCCGATATTGTCCTTGTAGGTCTCCAACATGATGGCCACGGTGTTGACGACCAAGGGCATCTGATAGCCGATGAGGTAATCACCCTTGTAGTTGACACCATTCTGATGTAGTCCACCGGTCTCGAATTCCCAACCGGCGGTAGGTTCGGACTCGGTGAGATAGCCTTGGTAGTTGACTTCATGGTAGGTGCGCATCACCACACTTGTCCAATCGCCGGGCCAAATGGCTGCAGTATCGAATTGCAAAGCTACTCCACCCTTGCCTTTGTAATACATCCCTCCGAGGGAATCGGGTGTGGTCGCAAGGGTACTGTCGTTCGACACCCGCAACCCTTCAAGATTCATCGGAGTGAAGTTCCAACCCGTTCCGAATACACCGCCGACCGAAAGTTCCATCACCGCGATCGGAGTCATGACTGCTTCGAACGAGAGCGAACCAGTGATTGGAGTAATCCCCAGGATTCCCTTCATTTTGAGGTTGTTGCCACTGAACAGGGGTCCCTCACCTTGCAACATCGGCATCTTGAAGGTATAGCCTGCTTCGATCTTAGCTTCTGGAGCAGTACTGGCAATCAACTTGAGATTTCCGGAAATCTCACTCTCAACAGCGAATAGACCAACGATCGATACGACCGCCACCACCACCAGCACCATAAGACGTTTGGGTTTCACCATGACATCACTCCTTCACCTACTGTTGTTCCACAGCATACCACAAGCGCATCGGCTTGGGAATCATTTTACTTCTTCGATGGTGCACCCGGATGATCGAAGCGAATCGATGGCACGATCGAGACTTGACTGCAACCCGATATATGCATCGGTGTCGAAGGAGGATCCTGATCCGAAGAGACAGGAACCGATCTCCTTCGGGATATTGGCGGCTTGTTCCTGCAACCGTTCCCCTTTCTGCGAGAGCACTACTTGTACCGTCCTCTCATCCTCGGGGAGACGACGCCGGACAAGCAACCCATGCGACTCCATCCTCTTGATCAAAGGGGAAACCGTACCGGTGTCCAAACCCAACAATCCACAGATTCCACCGATGGTGGATGGGCCGTGTTCCCACAGCACCAAAAGCACCAGGTATTGGGGATAGGTGATTCCCAATGTGTCCAACAATGGTTTATAGGCGGCTAGTATGGCCTTCTCAAGCGAGTAGACACGAAAACAGATCTGGTTCTCCAACAATAGTCCCGGATCCTTCATCCAAGCACCTTCTCGATATCTTCCTTCATCGCAGACGGCTCCACGTTGGGAGCAAACCGTTTGACATGTGTACCATCCTTGGATACGAGGAACTTGGTGAAATTCCACTTCACCGCGGAACCAAGGGCTCCAGGAGCTTGCTTTTTAAGCCAAACATAGAGTGGATGGGCATTCCTACCATTCACATCGATCTTCTTCATCAATGGAAACGTCACTCCATAATTCACCGTACAGAATTGGGCGATGGCGGCATCGTCACCAGGTTCTTGGTGGGCAAATTGATCGCAAGGAAAACCGAGTACCACCAATCCCCTCGCTCCATATTCCTTGTGCAACTCCTCCAGTCCCTTATACTGGGGAGTGAACCCGCATTTGCTGGCGGTATTCACAATCAACAACGGTTTTCCTGAAAATTGGGAGAAGTCGACCTCATAGCCCTTGTTGTCTGTTGCAGTAAATTCATACACATTGTGTTCCATATGTTCTCCTCTTTAGCATACTTAATTCACCAATTAATATATTTTGCACAATATTATTTTTCACAATATATGTCAAGCATAAAAAGTTGACCGCCAACCGAAACATTATCGGTCAGCGGTCGGGATGCAGCGGAAAGGAGGTAGCCCTAGAATACATCAAGTTGCACTGAGGTGAACATTCGCCAACGCTTCGGCAAGATCCTTACATCTTTTCCAACCTCGATATGATGGGACCAGACGATGTCCTCGGCCGAACGGGCCAAGGCAATGGTAAATCCACCCGGTTCCACAATTCTGGTATCGCCATCCATGGCAAAGGAGAGCATATCGACAGGAACGGTGAAGTGGATCCTTGTTTTCTGTCCAGGTTCCAATGTAACTCTGGAAAAACCTTTCAATTCGAGTCGTGGACGTACCACCGAAGCGAACTCATCGGTCACATAGAGCTGCACCAACTCGTCTCCAGCCACATCTCCTGTATTCTCCACCACAACCGAAACTTCAAATTCATCAGCAATATCGATGTATTCACGATTGATGGTAAAATCGGACCAGGAGAAACAGGTATAGCCCAATCCATATCCAAACGGATACAGTGCTCCAAACTCGGTCTGTGTCGGCATACCGGAGGACTTCTTCACATGGTTGTAGGCATATGGCATGGCTCCAGCGCTCTTGGGAAAGGATATGGAAAGTCGTCCACTCGGATTGGTCTTTCCGAACAGTACATTGGCGATCGCCTCGCCTCCCCCTTCCCCAGGAAGCCATGCAGCCAATATGGCTTTTGCCTCGTTATCGGCACGTCCAAGACGATAGGGACGCCCACTCACAAGGATCACCACCACCGGTTTCCCTGTATCGAGCAGTGCATCGAGCATCTGCTGTTGGACTCCCGGCAGACGCAATGAGGTGACATCGGAACCCTCGCCCACAGTGCCATGTTGGAACAGACCGACCATGTCGCCGACCACAGCCACCACGACATCGCACTTCTTCGCATGTTCCACCGCCTCGGCAATTTTGCCGGTGTCGGTACTTACTCCATGCAAATCCCCTCCATTCTCCGTGGAAACATCACCTGGAAAGAACACAGCCTTGTCCTTAGCTTTTTCGAACAGTACACACCCCTCCGAATAGGCAAGCGAATCCTTCCCCACGTAGGTTTCGATCGCACCACGGATCGTCTTTGCCCCAATCGGTATCGTATTCTCATCCCCCCTGGCACCTTGAAGATGAATGGGTACCGAATACCCATTGTACATCGCTTGCCGATGATCGGCCAAAGGCCCCACCAATGCAATCTTCACATTCGAATTCAACGGAAGCAACCGATCGTTCTTCAACAGCACCAAAGACTTTTCCGCCGCTTCTACGGCAAGCAAGTGATTGTCTTTCGAATTCAATGCTATGGCATCTGTCTCTATGAACGGATGATCGAACACCCGTTTACGGAACTTTTCCACCAGGATCTTCATCACCGCTACATTCACTTCATCGATATCGATGAGACCACGGTTCACCGCATCTACCAAACCCTGTCTGAAACAGGTGGAACTCGGCAATTCGAGATCCATTCCGGCATGCACCGCCATTGCGGCCGCTTCGGCCATATCACGGGCCACACGATGATCCAAAAAGAGTTGGCTCGCCGCCTCATAATCGGCTACCACCAATCCATTGAACCCCCAAGCTCGTTTCAACAGATCGGTCACCAAAGATTTCGAGGCTGTGCACGGTTCTCCATCTATATCATGGTAGGCAGGCATCACTGCTCCGGGATGGGCCTCCTTCACCACCATTTCGAAAGGGAGTCCGAATGTATTGATCAATTCCCGCTTCCCGATGTGGACCGGAGCATGATTTCTCCCTCCCTCACTGAAGGAGTGTCCCATGAAATGTTTCAAGGTGGCGATGGGAATACGATCATCGCCCTGCAAGCCCTTCACATAGGAGATTCCCATACATCCCACAAGATAGGGATCCTCTGCGAAGGTCTCCTCCAATCGTCCCCACCTGGCATCCCGCGCCACATCGAGCACGGGAGCCAGTCCTTGATGGACACCCAAAGATGCCATCTCGCGACCGATCGCATTGGCCACACGTTCCATCAAGGCGGGATCCCAAGTCGCACCATGGTTCAAGCTTGAGGGAAAGATCGTGGCTCCCGGAACCATCGCACCGGTGAGACACTCTTCGTGCAGCATGGCTGGAATTCCCAATCTCGTCTGTCGCACCAGGTATCGTTGGATCTCATTGATTCCTTTGGCCACATCTCGTACATTCGTAGCATAGGTTCCATAGGGACGGGTCAATTGGCCGATTCCCTCGGCAAGGACCGTCGATTGATCTTGGGAGGGACTATCGTTGGTGAAGGCAATCTCCTTTACGCGGAATGTACCGTCCGGAGAAATTTCGAGCCACGCGGCGCACATCTGGGCAACCTTCTCCTCCAAGGTCATGCGACGCAACAAATCCAACGCACGTTGTCGATCCGATTGCATACTCAAGCTCCTCCCTATTCCTTCAGCGCACCGAGTGCCACGCCGGCGATGATATACTTCGATAGGACAAAGTAGACTATGAACAAGGGAAGGACAGTAAGCGCCAACCCGAGATAGACCGAACCGTATTCGGTTTTGTAGATATCGCCTCGCAAGAGACTTGCCATGATAGGCATGGTGTATTTCTCATTGTCGGTGAGCAGCACCGATGGAAGGAACAGTTGGTTCCAATGGAACACGAACTGGAAGATCGCTTGAGTTGCCATCGCCGGTTTCATGATGGGAAGAATGATCCTGTTGAAGGTATGGAACTCCCCGGAACCATCGATCCGCGCCGAATCGACGATATCGAGGGAGAGCGTCGCAAGCAGATACTGGCGCATGAAGAACACCATCGCAGGAGTGGCGATCGCAGGCAGGATCAAAGGCCAGAGACTGTTGGTCCAATGCAACTTGTACATCATCTGGTAGAATCCGATGCTGAACACTTGGGTAGGCAGCATGAGCACAGCCATGATGAAAGTGAAGAACGGTTGGCGCAACTTCCAGTTGTATGCCACCAAGCCATAGGCGGTGAGGGATGAGAAGTAGACCGAACCCAAGGTCGCTCCGGTTGAGATCAACATCGAGTTGATGAATCCGGTGATGGGATTGAAGCTCTTTCCCGTGAGTATCTTGAAATTCTCGATAAGAAATTTCGATGGCAAGAATCCCACGGAATTCTGCTGTATCTGGTAGGTGCTGCGGGTGGCGTTCACGAACATGATCCAGAACGGCCACACGCTCAAGAGGGCGAGAAAGATACACACGATATATATGATTGTCTTGGTGATATTTATCGATCCGCGTAGGCTCCTGCTCATAACGCCACCTCCCGCATCCTTGCCTTGGCCTCTTTTCGCATGGTGCGCTCACGTTTTCGTTGCAGCACACTGTCCTTGTCACGCAAGATGAAGAAGAGGAACACCGAAAGGATGGCGATGATCACGAACATGACCATGCTCGCCGCGGCAGCCCGGTTGTAGAGATAACTGCCGCTGAAGGCTTGGTTGTAGATATAGACGCTGGTGGTGGTGGTGGCATTGTCCGGTCCACCCCAAAGGAAGAGTTTGGGAATATCGTACATCTGCAGACCGCCGATCATGCTGGTGACCAAGGTATATAGAACGATCGTCTTCAACCTGGGTAGCGTAATTCTGAAGAATATCTGGGGAGCGGAGGCACCGTCGATTTCGGCAGCCTCAAAGAGTGTTGGATTGATTCCGAGCACCCCCGCGATGAGCACGATCATTGTATGTCCGTACCACATCCAGAATTGGATGAAGGCCACCACACCCCTGGCCGTCCACTTCTGCAAATGGAAGTTCAGAGGAGCATCTATCCAACCCAAGGCGAGGAATATATCGTTGATGGGGCCTTTGGGATAACCGAACAATGAGTAGAACAACAATGCGATGGTGGCTTGGGTGATGATGTTCGGCATATAGATGAGTACTTTGAACATCCCTTGTGCTCGAATCTTGAACCGGCGGTTGGTAAACCAGGCGGTCAGCAGCAGTGCGATCACCATCTGCGGGATGAAATTACAGATCCAAATGAAGAACGTGTTGAACAACGCCTTTTGGAACAAGGGAGAGGTGAGGACAGTCTTGAAATTTTCGAACGGGACTTCGAGGAAATTGATATCCGTCTTCATCAGTCCCCGCAAATCGGTGAAACCAATGATCGAAGTGTATACGAGTGGGTACAATGAGAAGATCAGGAATGTCAGTACGAATGGTATCGAGAAGATATATCCGTACTTGGCATAGCTAATGGTCTTTCGACGCATGGTCAGTCACCTCCGGAATCTGAACTTTTAGATGGTATACCGTACAAGGAATGTGGGCGGACACGTTGTTCCGCCCACATGTCTATCGGAAGCGATCAATAGGATGCGATATCGAGATTGTCCTTGACCTGTTGCTTGAAATCCGCGATCGCTTGCGCGCGGCTCTTGTTGCCAGCGGTGTATTCACGGACCTGGTCACGCCAGTAGATGTTGATCGTTTCGTCGTACTGGTGCTTGTTGCGACCGGTGGCGAACTGACCGGCAGGAACGAACACATCGAACATGTTCTGTCCACCGAGGAAGTCCAATGTACCGTCCGACATCTCCATCACAGTACCCGAAGCGACGGTATCCTTGGTTCCGCCCGGTCCGAAGAGTGTGCCGTTCGCCCAGAAATATTGCAATCCGGTCTTCGAGCTGTCGAGAGTGATCCACTCGATGATATCGCCGATCACATCCTTATGCTTGCTGTTGTCGTTCGCAAGAACCCACGTGCCTCCCCAGAAGAATCCGACGGGAGGTTCACAGACTGCCCAGTCGCCATAGGTTCCTTCGCCGGGAGCACTGCCACCGGAGTTACCTGCCATGACGTAGTTGATCAACCATGCGGGTCCGAAGAAACCGAAGATCGGTTTCTCACCGGCATCCTTCATATCGGCAAACCATGCATCCGTCCAGTCACGGGTGTCGTTCGAATATCCCTTGTCGATCATCATCTTGGCCATGTCGAGGAATGCCTCGCGATCGGGATCGAGGTAGAGTTTGCCATCGACGATCCAACCCTTTTCAGAAGCTCCTTCGATCGCATGCCAAAGATCTCCATCACCACTGAGGATGCCATAGCCCTTCGCGCGCAACTCAGCCGCGGCTTTCCAGAATTTATCCCAACCGGGACCGACTTTCGTCTTTATCACCGATGGATCATCGGTTCCCCATACATCCTTGGCGATTGAACGACGATAGATGAACGCTCCACCGGTGGCCTGATACCCGAGGCCGACCAACTCACCAGCAGGGTTGGTTCCGATATCTACGGTATACTGTGCGATATCGGCCTCCTTCAGTTTGGCATCGACATCGATTCCGAGATCCTTGTAGGGGGCGGCGAAATCGGAAGCATCACCTTGGGTGTACTTCAGCACGAACGCACTCTCGGCACAGTAGATGTCGGGAGCGTCGGCTCCACCACTTACCAGAGCCTGGTCGAGGGCCGGTTGATACGCTCCGTCGGTCGTGGCGATGATCGTCGTCTTGATCTCGTAATCGAAGTCAGGATTGAGTTCCTTGTACTTTTCGAGCATTTTGGGGACTTCATCGGTGAAGCTCCATAGGTTGATTACCTTGGGAGCGGCTTCCTGTGCTCCTTGAGCGACAAGCGGGAGAGTGAAGCCGATCACCAGCAGCAAACATAACAACACACCCAGTTTCCGTTTCATACATATTCCTCCTTCATGTATGTGCCCTAAGGCATATGATTTCTTGCACTGTGGGATAATAATTGTATGTACGAATCCCACGTACCGCTATGTTACTATCGTGTCAAGCGGACCGAAAGTAGTCATATGCCTAGAGTTTCCCTAGGACAAATGTCCTATGGAAATCATCCTTCGTTGGCATGTACCCATTTCACAGCGAACTTGCGCAATTCACGGGCATCGGGAATGGAGAGCTTGTGCCGGATGTTGTCGCGATACACATTGATGGTCTTGGACGACAAATTGAGAGTTCCTGCAATTTCAGACACTCCGAAACCTTGTCCAAGCAACCTGAGCACTTCGAGTTCACGCACACTGAGTTGATCAACAGGATTCAGATCCTGTCTATTGTCGTGCGACACCAGGGAATCAAGCAACCTTTCCCTCATATCGACGGAGAGATAGATTTTCCCCTTCAACACCATCGCTATAGCTTCCAACAGTGTGGAGGCGGCCTCCTGTTTCATCACATACCCCTTGGCCCCCGCCTTGAGTGCACTGGAAGCATAGATGATCTCATCATACATCGAAACAACGATCGACTTGACCTGGGGATACGAATCCTTCAGCAACTTGACCAGTTCCAAACCATTCTCCAAATGCAGTGCGATATCGATGAGAATAATATCAGGGGTGTGCCGTTCCACCATTGCCATCGCCTCGGATATGGAAGTGGCCTCACCCACCACACGATACTGGGCATTGTTGCCTATCACGCTCACCAAGCCCTGTCTGAACAGCGGATGGTCGTCGACCACCACGAAATCAACCATATGTCCCAATTTGCTCTCCTCCAACCGACACCCTCACCGATGTACCATCCTTTGAAGTGTCGATTTGCAGACCGACTTGGGCCATGCTTGCCCTGTTGCGCATGATCCTCAGGCCCAATCCGCCTTCCCGAATCGTGGCGGGCAATCCTATACCGTCATCACGAATGGTCGCGATTCGAACAGGATCACCCTCATGATCGAATTCCGTTTCCAATGTGATTTCGACCTTTTTGGCTTTTGAATGTTTGATCGCATTGTTCAAAGCCTCCTGGATGATTCTGAAGACATGCAGGGATATGTCCGGATCCGCTATCTCGAAATCATCCTCGGTATGCAGTTCGATAGCTACGGAAGCATATCGTTTCGCATCACCCACAAGCGCCTCCAATTGCTCGGAGAAGGCATGTGGTTCCATCTCCAACGGCAAAAGTCCTCTGGATATGGTCTTTATTTTGGTGATCGATTCGCTCAATAGAGCACTGATTTGCTCCAATGCCTCCGTCTCTGTTTTGCCACAATGCGTCAAGGAACTTTTAACCGATGAAGCAAGCAGGGAAATTCCCAGCAGATGCTGGCACAGATCATCGTGCAAATCCTGTCCGATCCGTTCCATGGTCTTGCTCGAGATTTCCATCACCTCGTGTTCCAATTCCTTCCTTCGTTTGATTTCTCCCAACAAATCCCTGGTGCGGATTTCCACCTGCTCGGTGAGGGTCCTCTCATGTGAACGAACCTGTTCCAGCAGTAGGGTTCCCTTCAGATTGCTTGAAATTTGTTCCTGCAGCACATCGTAGAGCGCAGGAATCACGATACCTATGGGAACAAAAAGATATCCCAGAGGTTCATCGATATGGACCAAAGGCATGAGAATCCATTGGCCGTTCCGCCACTGTTTTCCCAAATGGGGCGGCAGCAATTCGGTGTACTCGAAATCCTCCTGATCCGCCGGAGGCACCTCCCTCATGCTCATCAGCATCCTCGCCCTTCCCGGTTTTCCATTGAAAGTGATCAAGAACCCTTCATGTATGCCGAACAGTTGGAGACCTTTGCGGAGATTGGTGAACATATCCTCCAGTTCGAATGCTCCGGCCAACATCGCACTCACTTGGCGCAATGTCTCGAATGAGGATTCGGTCGCCACACGTTTGGCAGCCTGGCTCCTTCCGAACTTCTCTCCGGTCAAGGCACGCGCAGCACCCATGATGGTCGCAAGTTGACGGGAACCCGGTTCCATGTTTTTCGCACAATGGTTCTCAACCACCGAAAGATAATCGTTCCAACGATCCATGGCCCCACTTTCCATATTGGTGGCATCAATGGCGCGATTGAGACGCATGACCACACCATCGTAGTCACCTTTGCGTACAAGGATCATGAGATCGAATATTGCCCTTCGTTCCTCGTTGGTGGCATAGCGGGGAATATCCTCCAATTCGGGAGTATAGCTGAAACGGGGTCCACAACCACATGATTCACGGATGACGGGCACACAGGTGAGAGAAACATGCTCCTCGCATCCCCCTTCCATCAAATTTTCAAGCATCGCCACCGCCCTCTCCCCCATCTCGTGCATCGGCTGCATCACGGTGGTCAAAGGTGGCAGGGTATAGCGTGAGGATTCGATATTGTCGAATCCCACAACCGACACATCATCGGGAACCTTGATCCCTTGACGGGCCAGTTCGTCGAGCGCTCCTTGGGCCATCCTGTCGTTCATGCATACAAGTGCGTCGAACGGTACTCCTGTCGAAAGCAGTGTTTCAACGGCCCTCATGCCCGAATCCTGGGTGAATGTGCCCGGAACCACCAGGCGCTCGTCGAGGGGAAGTCCCTTCATCGCAAGAGTCGTCCTACATGCCGTAAGCCGGCTGATCGCTTCATCGTGGCTTTCCGGACCTCCTATCAAGGCGAAACTCCTGCGACCATGCTCCTCGACCAGATGCTCCACCAGTGAAGAGATCGCCTCCGCACCCTCCACCACTATGTCCGACATGCCACGTATTCTCATGCCGATCGACACACGTGGCAAGGACGCCCACTGTGCGAAGAAATCCCTCAAATCGACAGAGGAGAAAAACGTGGCCAATGAAGAGGAGATGATGATGAGTCCATCGATGTTCCTCTCACTGGCAAGATGGTAGGCAAGATTGGAGGATGCCTCCGAGGCGATCGGAGAACCGAGTCGGGAACCAAGAAACGATACGGAACCGAAGCCCCTCTCTTGTGCCGCGTGTTGTATGGCATGCCATACCGTCGATTGATACCCATCGTCCAAGGAAGCGGTGAAGACTCCGATGCATCGTTTCCTTTCGCTCATCGAATCACCTCAATTCGCTTGCAGCAAGAATGATTCGGCAAAGGCCTTTCCGGCCGTACGGGCTTTTTCCAGATCTTCCGAACAACGGGAAACCGAAGATGCACCAAAGTGTCCCGGAAATGCCAAGGTAGCGAAGACTCCGTAACCGACCGCGGCGATACCATCCCGCATGGAGACCGTGGTGTATCCCAATTCCTTCTCATCGACCTGTTCGCATACACCGAATACCAGTACCTTCTTGCCCCTGTTCGCCAAACGGGAGGTATAGGGACCTGGGCGAGGTTCGGTGAAATCGAAAAATGGATAAAGACGATCTATGAAGGCCTTCATCCAAGGGGTGACATTGTAGTTGTACGCTGGACAACCGAGGATGATTCCGTCGGCCTCCTCCAGTTTCCCGTACAACAGATGCATTCCGTCCATAAATCGGGTACAGGTTTTGTCGCTTCTGCACCTCTCGCATCCCACGCATGGTTCAATATGGTAGGATTGCAATCGGATATGCTCTACCTTTGCTCCGACCTCCATGACTCCATCGAGCATGGAACCCATGAGATGGGAAGTGTTACCGCCCGAACGGGGGCTACCGTTGAATCCGATGATGTACATGACTGGTACCTCTCCTTGTACGACTATACCATGGATTGTACGACTCCGCATTCACAGTAGGGAAGAATTCCCCCAATCTTCTTTTAATGGTATACTTTTCGCTATCGCAAGAAAGGAGTGTCATAAATGACCGATTCCTCTGTACGCAAGGGTATGTTCACCATTCTACTGTTGGCCATGGTATTGCTTTTGGCCACCTCATGTCTCCCACATGACATCAGCCCGATCGATGAAAAACCGGCTGGATTCTTCATGGGTGTATGGCATGGATGGATCGCCCCAATCTCACTCATTGTGAAACTGTTCGATCCCACCGTAGGCATCTACCAATCCCACAACACCGGGTGGTGGTACGACTTTGGGTTCTACATGGCCATCATCAGTGGGTTCGGAGGGTTGTCGCTCGCACGCAGGAAACCTCACAAACACCATTCGTCAGATTGAGGAACTCCAATGTTTTTGGATGTATTCGTTCAACTGCTTCCCATCCTGCTGCTTATTCTGGGCGGGCATCTTGTTAACAAAATCCATAGGATCGAGGTCAACACCCTGGTGAAGCTGGTGGCCGATTTCTTCATGCCCCTGCTCATCTTCCATTCCCTGTACTACAGCGATCTACAGGGAACTCTTGTGCTTGGTATCGCGGGGGCCACCACATTGATCGTGGTGTTGAATACGCTCTTCAGCTATCTGTATACACGTGTCGCACATATCGATCCACGGGGATTCATGCCTGGGACCATTTTCATGAATTCCGGGTTCCTGGGGATTCCCCTCATGAAATTGTGGGGAGGTGCGATGGCTATGAATCTGATCGTGATGTTCGATCAAATCCAGACCATCTACATCTTCACATTGGGAATCTTCATCATCACCGGTGGCATAAGCACCAAATCGCTCAAGACGATGATGCTCTCACCCATTCTATGGGCTATATTATTGGGATTCTTCGTCAAATTGTTCCAAATTCCCGTGTGGCAACCGCTGCTGGACACATGTGAATTCGGTGGCAACGCAGGACCTCCCCTGGCGACGTTTGCCCTGGGGGTATCTTTGGCAAGCACCAAGCTTCACTTCAATCGGCATATATTGTTCGCGATCCTTCTTCGTGTGGTGGGAGGATTTCTCTTCGGATATGTCGGGACACTTCTTTTCAACATCACCGGATTGGCGAGAACCGTGGTCATTGTGGCTTCGTCGCTTCCCGCTGCGGTGTTCACTTCGGTCCTTCCCCTTCGCTACGGTGTAGACAGCGAATACGCAGGCAGTATCGTGATACTCTCCACGATCGCAGGTATCTTCACCATTCCCCTTGCGTTCATGATTGCCACATGAACCATAACGCTATACGAGGTGATGAACCTCTGCTATAGTACTCAAATGAAATTCAGCGAACGCATCACCAACGCCCTCATGCGGACTGTATTCCGCATGTGTTTCAAAATGGATACCAAAGAATTCGACAAGGTTCCCACAAAAGGGCCCTTCATGATCGTGGCCAACCATACTTCGGCACTCGACGGTCCCTTGATGTATGTCTTCATGCAACCGCGCAAAATGGTGGCAATGGCCAAGAAGGAGTTGTGGAACCATCGTTTCACCCGCTTCATCATGAATCTCTGGGGTTCCATTCCTGTGGACAGGGAAAATATGGGACGCGAATCGATGGAACAATGCTTTGCGGTGCTTGATCGAGGCGATATCCTTGCGATCGCACCCGAAGGAACTCGCAACAGCACCGGAGAACTGCAGGAGGGGAAAGCGGGAGTCGCCTTCATAGCCCACAGGAAACAGGTTCCCATGGTACCGATCGTGGTCCTTGGTTTCGAGAATTTCTCACGTAACATCAAGCGTTTGAGAAGAACACCCCTTTTGATCGCAGTGGGCGAGCCATTCGAAATCATTAAGAAGGGTGGCCGTCTCGATGCCTCCGGTCGTCAACAATTGGTCGACGAGATCATGCTCCGTCTCGCCGGACTCATGCCGAAAGAGTATTGGGGATATTATTCGGACCGGGAAGCCCTCTTTGAACTCACCCGGTCCATCAAGGAGTTGCCGGGGAGTTGAGATAGTCACCCCCCGGCCATGTGGCATCAGCCGTCGTTGCTCGATTTGGCCCAAAGGTTGATGTTGCCTTCCTGGGCATATTTGTCGATCTCCTTCAATTCCCCATCGGTGAATCCCAAGGTATCCAATGCAGCCACATTCTCACGAATCTGGGTGGATGAACTGGCACCGATGAGCACCGATGTCACCTCTTTCCTCCGCAATACCCAAGCGAGCGCCATCTGTGCCAGACTTTGCCCCCGTCGTTTCGCGATATCGTTGAGCTTCCCAATCCTCTCCAGGTTGTCCTTGGAAAGCATCGATTTGGAAAGGGAACTGTTTTTGGTGACCCGGCTGCCCTCCGGCACACCGTTCAGATACTTGTCCGAGAGCATACCCTGTGCCAAAGGTGAGAAACAGATCGTTCCGATACCAAGTTCATCCAATGTCCCGAGCAGGGATTCCTCCACCCAACGGTTCAGCATGGAATAGGAGGGTTGGTGGATGAGTACCGGTACGTTGCGGGATTTGAGGATTTCGTAGGCTTCCCGGGTCTTTTCCGCCGAATAGGATGAGAGACCTACATAGAGGGCCTTTCCCTGCTTGTAGGCGGTCTCCAGGGCGCTCATCGTCTCCTCAAGTGGCGTATTGGGGTCGAATCGGTGGGAATAGAAGATATCGACATAATCCAAGCCCATGCGTTTGAGGCTTTGGTCGAGACTTGCCAACACATATTTCCTACTGCCCCACTCCCCGTAGGGACCTGGCCACATGAGGTACCCGGCCTTACTTGAAATGATCAATTCATCCCGATACGATGCGAGATCCTGAGCAAGGATCTTGCCGAAATTAAGTTCGGCCGATCCCGGTGGGGGACCATAGTTGTTGGCAAGATCGAAATGGGTGATCCCCAGATCAAAAGCGGTATGGATCATGTCCCTGGCATTCGCCAAGGACGAGACATCTCCGAAATTATGCCAAAGTCCCAAAGATACGGCAGGCAACCGCAGTCCACTTTTCCCACAATAGTTGTATCGCATCTTCTGGTAACGATCTTCGTTCGCAATGTACATCTCTACCTCCGGATGTTGTTGTGTGCCTTTTTCCAGACACTTTGTTCGCTTCTTCCGGATAGGATATCCGGAGTGACCTTGCGTTGCCGGCACTAGCTCGGGAGAGTGGACCATCCCATGGCCCCTTTCCTCTCGCTCCGTTTGTCAATCCATGAGTGCCATTTTCCTGAACCTCCGGTTCTTGGAGGCCAAGTCGGCAAACGTGCCCGAGTCCACAATGGTTCCCTTTTCTATAATATATATCACATCACAATCGCGCACGGTAGTCAAACGGTGGGCGATCATGATCAATGTGCGGTTCTTGGAAGCGGTCCTGATGGCCTTCATCACCGCCGTCTCGGTGACGGTGTCCAGTGCACTGGTGGCTTCATCGAGCACCAATACGGGTGGATCGTGATAGAGTGCACGGGCAAGGCCGATACGTTGCCTCTGTCCACCACTCAAACGGATACCCCTTTCTCCTATGACCGTATCGTATCCTTGAGGCAGCTCTTCGAGAATGAAGGCATCCAAGGCAGCGATCCTGGCTGCGAAGCGAACCTTCTCCATGTCCAGTTGGGTTTGCGGAACACCGAACGCGATGTTGCTTGCGATCGTGTCGTCGGAGAGGAAGATATCCTGGGGCACATATCCGATATTCATCTGCCAGGATCTCACCAAAGAATCATCCACCTCCTTTCCATCCACGAACAATCCCCCCTGTTGTGGACGCAACAAGCCGAGAAGGATATCGACCAGTGTGGTCTTTCCCGATCCGGTGCTACCCACGAAACCGATGGATTTGTCGGCCTCTATGGTGAGATCGATATCCCTCAACACCGCATACTCCGCCGATGGGTAGGAATAGCTCGCATGCTTCAGAACTATGCTATCGTAAAATGGCATCGGCTGGACCGCATACCCCGCATCCAAGGAGGATTCGGCATCCTTATCGGTCAAATCGTCGTGCAATGTGTCGAGGATCGCTTGGTTGTAATAGATGCCGGTAAGGCAATGGAAGACCCGTTGCATCGCCGGAAGAAGACGATAGCCGGCAAAGGCGAAGAGACTCACCAGTGGAATCACCTCATCGGCACTTCCTTTGGTCAGCGTGAGCACCACCACCATGATGATGATTCCACCGAATGCGATCGATTCAAGCACGTAACGGGGAATTTCACCCACAGTCCGCACATAGGTATCCATTCTGATGAAACGCAGCGAGTAGTCACCGTAACGTTCGAGGAAGTGGTGTTCCCTTCCGAATACCTTGGTGACCTTCACTCCGGACAAGGCTTCTCCGGTAGTCTTGTAGCGTCCCCTATTCGCTTCCATCCGCTCCACGCCGCCCTTCTTGACCCGCTGCTTCACCCGATGGTTGATGAATGCGTAACTCCCGCCCAGTAGGATCAGTGCCACAAAAGTGGTGATAAAATCGGTTGCGAACAAAATCGCCACCATGGCCACGATCACCAACACATTCACCACCAATTCAAACAGGGGGACAAGCATGTTGTTGGTCAATTGATAGACCTCGGCAAGGAGGTTCTTTCCCAATGTAGTGGTATTCTGGTTGAGGAAATAGGCATATGGCTTGGCCAGATAGGTGGCAAGAAGCCGTTTGGAGAGACTATGGTTCAAACCCATCACGAATTTTGTTCTGGCCCATACGGTGAATGCGCTGATGAGATTCGACAAAATGATCAATATGAAGAGTGAAATCCCCAAAAAGACGATGAAGGAAGCGAATGAAGTGAACCCCAACCTCACATACATACAATGCAACAGGGTATTCGTCTCCAACAATGACCGATCCATCACCAGATTGACGAATGGGAAAATCGCAGCCACACCCACCACTTGGAACAACGACATCACAATGAACAGGAGAAGAAGCAGCACACTCTTCCTCTTCTGTCGTCGATCCAGAATATCGTTGAGCTTCTTCACTAGCGAAGCGGGGTGCAATTTCATCGATGGCCTCATACACAAAGGTATGGCCCCTTGGACAAATAATCAACAGCAGTGCGAGAGATTTTTCAATTCCACACTTGCGTGGTGGTATGTTTGTGTCTACACTGTTTCCAAATTTAAAAAAGGCGGGAACACATCATCGACACAGCTACAACAAAACGGATACGGTGGGGCTTCGGCATCGGTGATCTGGGAGGAAACCTCTTCTTCACCACCATCGGATTCTACCTCCTCTACTACTTGACCGATATCGTGGAACTTTCGGCGGCTCTCGCGGGAACCGTACTCATGATAGGCAAGATTTGGGATGCGGTGACCGATCCCATCACCGGATATGTCTCCGACCGCACGAGATCGAGATGGGGACGCAGACGACCATATATGTTCGTGGGCTCCATCATCGCATTCTTCACCATGGGAATGATGTTCACCAAACCCACAATGCAATCGCAATTACCGCTCTTCTTCTACCTTACGGTACTCTATTGCCTGTTGAACACCGCCTATACCCTGGTGAACATACCGTACGCGGCACTATTGCCCGAATTGACCGACGACTACAACCAGCGTACGATCCTCACCGGCTACAGGATGAGTTTCGCAGTGGTCGGAACCTTCGTGGGGGCTGGGGCGGTCATGCCGCTTGTGGGGATGTTCTCCGATGCGTCGAGAGGCTGGTCGATCATGGGGTACTTCATGGGAGCGGTCATGTTGCTTACCACCTTGGTGACCATATGGGCCGTCCGGGAACCGGAACATCCCGAACCCCAGCCGGAAACGGGATTCATCAAGACCTACATCGAAGCTCTGGGAAATCGCGTCTTCCTCACCGCACTCATACCATGGTCTCTATTCATCATGGGAACATCGATGGTTCAGGGTGCATTGGTCTACTATTTCGCCTATATCTTCGGAAACGAAGGATTGTTCCAGATCGCATTGGTGTTCCTGCTCACATTCAGCCTCGCTTTCATCCCCCTGTGGGTGAAGATATCGGAGAAGATAGGGAAAAGAACCTGCTACATGATGGGAATGGGGATCATGGGAGCGGGTGTCATGGTATTCTCCCTGTTGGGAGAGACCATCGGTCCCATCGCATCCATTGTGGTGATGGCTTTGGCTGGAATCGGGCTCTCCACCCATTATGTGATGCCGCATGCGATACTGCCCGATGTGGTGGAACATGATGCGGTGCACCATGGGAATGTGCGCCGTGAAGGGGTATTCTCAAGTCTCTGGACCTTTTCGAGCAAGATTGGACAAGCCCTTGCTCTCGCCTTGAACGGATGGATCCTCGCACTGTTCGCCTATACTCCAAACGAACCTTCGGCTCTCTCGGCCATAGGAATCAAACTCCTGTGCGGTCCGTTTCCCCTACTCTGGTACGTGGTGGGTATCGTGATCTTGCGCCACTATCCGATCGACAAAGCCTATTACGAGCGGATGTTGGCCACAAGGGGTTGAGTGTGGGAAAGAGGAAGGAGAGAAACCTCACCGTACCACGGGCTTCGATCGGACGAGGGTTCGTGGCACCCAAATATTCTGTCGGTGCCAGACGCTTCATGACTGTGGTGGGGGGATGGTACCTGCGTTTGTTCGAAGGGACGGACCAGGTACACCTGTATGATGAGGAGATACTCATCGATGAACTCGAACGGTTTTATGATGGTTCACATCGTTTGATCATCGCTTTCAGACATGTCGCCAAAGAAGATGCTCCAGTGATGATGTATGCGTTGGACAGAAAATTGCGAGCAGCGATCAAAGAGAGAAATAGACGCAGAACCAATGGGAATCGCATAGATTCCCATGCGAGATTCCTCTATGGGAGCGATGTGCTCAATTGGGCTGGAAAAGCCGCTGCATGGCTCTTTCCCAAGATCGGTTGCGTTCCGGTCCAAAATAGAGGTACGAACAAGCAGGGTTTGACCATCCTTCGCAATGAAGTGAGGGAGGGAAGGTTTCCCATCGCATTGGCTCCCGAAGCCCAAGTCACCTACCACATGTACAACTGCAGTACGATCGCTCCAGGAATCTCATCCCTTGCCGCATGGGGAGCAGAAAGCGCGAAGGATGTCACGATCATACCGGTCGCCATCGGGTACCGTCATTCCAAGGATCCCGAACTATTCATCCGTTCTGTGGCTTTGCGATGGGAAAAGCTCAGTGGGATACCTCTCACCAACAGCAATGATGCCTCTATCCTCACAATTCTGGATGAAATGACCCAACATACGCTACAAGTGTTGGAGGAGGCCTACCCCCCTCGCCAGAAACAGGAACCAACCGATAATACCCGTGCAAGAATACTTGCATTGTGTGATCGGATCATGGCCCAGGCGGAAACAATGGCCCAACTGGGTCACGATGGCTCGATTCTGGATCGTCTGTTCAGGATCCGCTACCGCGGGATGGACGCCATCAACCCTTGTGCATTCGACCCGAAACTATTGCCACCAGTGGGAAGAAGCATCGCCGACACGAGGGCACTCGAAGCCCATGCGTATCTGCGGCATTCCCAGGTGGTCGATGTACTCGAATACATCGATCCAGCCTATATAGGTCCACCGTGTCCGGCTGGCCGGGCATGCGAGTATGCCTTGAATCTGCTCGATGTACTCAATCGCCTGCAGGGTGGAAACATCAACACACGATTCAGTCCCAAAAAGAAACAGGCTATGGTGTTGTTCGGCCACCCGTTGTACATCTCCTCGAATTCAGAGGAGAGCCGGAAAACGAGGGTACAACGGGTCACCGGTCAAGTGGGAGATGCACTGCAGGAAGTCTCAAAACGTATGGAACAGGTGTGGGAAACTCAGTACTTCCAGTAATGAATCACAGCAGGAAGTACGATACTCCAACCTTCGCCACAGCCATATCATCCGAACTGCCGCGAATTCCTGAGAATTCGATGCTTCCACTCAACGAAAGCGATTCCATCACAAACCAAGTGAGTTCACCCGACCATGTGAATCCATACGAATAACTGGTTCCATCGAAGAACCCATTTTCGGTGAATAGATCCGCCACTGTCATCCTTCCTTCCATTCCCACCGAAAGGAGCAGCGATTTCCCATAATACCCCACCGAGAAGGCAACATCCCCTTCAAGCGACAGATCGTAGGTAGCAAAGGAACTGGAAGCGGAGAACGCAGGTAGGGACAAATCCGTTTCCAACTGCATCCTGAAGCGATCGGTCAACCAAGCTCCCGCTTCGGCCCGTCCCACCAATGCACCCACGATACCGATGGTGATGGCCGGATCTTCAAGCAATTGATCCACCTGTGCTCCTGCGTCGAGGCCGATTCCGAATCGCAGTCCATCGATCACATCTTCACGATGTGGATGAACCGATACGAACGATGAGCGGTCATGCGCATACCACACGAATCTGGCAATACCGTCGAGCCAGGTTCCCCTTGCGCTCTCCCTATCTGTGACAATGGACAATCCTGTGAAGATCCCTCCACCTTGGTAGGCGAGATCGGCTGACAAGGATGGCCATAGGGTATCGAAGGAGTCTTGGATCACATACGGAAGATCGATTCTCGCCGATGCGGTGAAACTATCTTCGGATGTGTTGCCGAAGGCATAATCGATGTAAGGATCCACAGTATATTCCAACAATCCTGGAGTCCTGATATCCAACAGATCCCCGGCTTCCCCGAGCACACCGAAAGCCAAACTCTGATTTCCGGCGAGCAGTACGCACGGAATGATGGTGAGACACACCATCATGACGATCAATATTCGTTTCATGACAACCTCCCCATAAGATCAAGAAATTCGCGGCAACCCATAATACCACACAATCACTTCCAACACAGTAAAATATTGAGGATGGTCCATCGGAATCCATTATGGTAGACTGGTAACTGCAGCACTGGGGAGGGCACACAGGCGATGGCATCGCTTCACTGCATGGTGGAACGCATCACATTTCAAAACGAAGAGAACGGCTACTCGATACTCAAATGCAAAGCCAAAGGATACCACGAGCCAGTGACCGTTGTGGGGACGCTTCCTTCGGTGGCGGTGGGATCAGAATTGCAACTGGAGGGGTTTTGGAAAAACGACGTCACCTACGGATCCCAATTCGTCGTCCAGTCATTCGAAGAAACGCTGCCATCCACTGTCCATGGCATTGAGAAATATCTCGGTTCAGGTCTGATCAAGGGCATCGGTCCGGTATATGCCAAGAAGATCGTACAACGATTCGGTGAAACAACCTTGGACATCATCGAACAAGACCCTGCGAGGCTGCTCAAGATACGGGGCTTGGGGAAAGTCCGTGTCGAACGGATGAAGAAAAGCTGGCAAGACCAGAAGGCGATCAAACACATCATGCTTTTTCTCCAAAGTCATGAAGTTGGTACCGTCCATGCCACGAAGATCTTCAAGCGGTACGGTGACAAGAGCATGGAGATTGTGAAGAACAATCCCTATCGCATGGCGGACGATATCTGGGGAATTGGATTCAAGACAGCCGACACCATAGCAGAGAAGCTTGGCTTCGCAAAGGATGCTCCGGTGCGACTACGCTCCGGTCTGGTGTATGCGCTCAACCGATTGGCGGACGATGGACACTGTTTCGCAACGCGAGCACAGTTGTGCTCGTTTGCCGCGGAATTGCTCGAGACCTCCATCGATTCGTTGGTACCGTTGCTCAAGACCATGGAACACGAAGGTGACGTGGTGATTGAGGATGATGCGGTGTATCTTCCTTTCCTTTTCCATGCGGAATCGAACGTTGCAGCCAAGATTTTGGCACTTATCGGGGCGAAGCCCAAGATACACCACCACCTTGCGCCACATCCCACCCAAGGCATCACCTATGATGAGATCCAGTTGGAAGCCATCAAAACAGCTGTTTCGCACAATTTCATGGTGCTCACCGGAGGACCGGGAACCGGCAAGACCACCACTACACTTGGCATCATTGAGGCCTTTCAAGCAGCGGGATGTACAGTCTTATGCGCAGCTCCCACCGGGAGAGCCGCGAAACGGATGTCCGAGGCAACAGGAATGGAGGCGAAGACCATTCATCGGTTGCTCGAATTCAAACCACCCGATGGGTATCAGAGGAACACCGAACATCCTCTTGAAGGCGATGTCCTGTTGCTCGATGAATGTTCGATGATCGACATCATGCTTATGTACCACCTACTCAAAGCTGTCGGAGACCATATGAGTGTGGTAATGGTTGGCGACACCGACCAGCTTCCTTCTGTTGGTGCGGGAAGCGTACTTGGCGACATCATCGCATCGAATAGAGTACCGGTTGTGAAATTGCAGCGGATATTCCGACAAGCCCAAGGCAGCCGTATCATCATGAACGCCCATAGGATCAACCGAGGGAACGGTATCGAAATCGCCAATCGCAGAAATTCCGACTTCTTCTTCATCGAGAGTCATAGTCCCGAGGAGGCCTTGGAGACACTCTTGGACTTGGTGACCACACGATTGCCCAAATATTATCGGGTTGACCCCATACGCGACATCCAGGTACTCACTCCGATGCAACGAGGGTCGGTCGGCACAGGCAACCTGAACAGCAAGTTGCAGGAAAAACTCAATCCCCCAGGAACTCCGGGCATCAGTCGCGCGGGAATCGAATACCGGTTGCATGACAAAGTGATGCAGATCAAGAACAACTACGACAAGGAGGTGTTCAACGGCGATATTGGCACCATCAGGAACATCGACATCGAGGAACAGGAACTGGTCATCGATTTCGATGGGAAAAGTACGACATACGGAAAATCGGAAATGGATGAGATTGTGCTCGCCTATGCCACGACGATCCACAAATCACAAGGTTCCGAATATCCCATCGTGGTACTTCCGTTCCTGATGACCCATTTCGTGATGTTGCAGCGAAACCTGCTCTACACCGCTGTCACCAGGGCCAAGAAGGTGCTTGTCCTGGTGGGTGAAAAGAAGGCGATAACCCATGCGATCCGCAATCACAAGACAAGAGGAAGGAACACGAGGTTGAGCGAGCGATTGCAGGAGCACTCCTACAATTGTCCTTGAGCCTCCATATGCAGGGCATAGGAACGGCGCATCCGTTCGAGTCGATTGCCTACCGTTCGATTGCCACTCGTTCGCCACACATCCTCCATCAATTGGATCGCTTCCTCCATCTCACCCAAAGATTCGAGAATGATTGCCGCATTATATCCTGAGGGGACATGAGAAGAACGGTCCCACTCGTCCTCGAATTCCTCAAAAGCGAGTCGGAGATTGCCCTCCTTGGCCATGAGGTAGGCTTGCTCCACCCTACGGTTTTCGGGTTTGTTCTTCATGAGGGATACCGATCTGCTTTCCCATCGTGGTGCCACCAGCTGGGAAAAGCGTTTCGAGAAATCACGAGCCATGGGAACCAGTTTGTCGTAAAGTGGAGGAGATGCGACAGTGGGAGGTAAATCCTTGTCCAATTTGTAGGATTGTTCATAGTGATCGGAAAACTGTTCGCTCGCGATGATTTTGCCAGTTGCGGTATCGATGAGGGAGAACACGACATCCATGCCGACCTTCTGCATCACATGATGGCGAAGTACTGTTTCCGTGGTCGGCTGTCCACCCTCCACATCGGGTGGTACCACTACAGTCTCCTCTTTGGCGAAAATGTATTCTTCCACATCGAGATCGGTCACCCGCACACGAAGCAGAGCATCGTAGCCCATCATTCGCAATTCGGAGTAACCGATACCCACGGCATCGGAACGTGGAGGAGTCAGCAGAGTGAAATAGTCGGTATCGCGAAGATCGTCTTCAATCCGATCGGTGAGGTACTTGGCTATCCTACGTTCGGTTCCTCCGGCAAACCCGGAGAACACTGTTGAGGGGGATGTGCCACTCATATCGGGAATGACCGATGGTGGATTGTCGAAGAACGGGAAACGGTATGGTTCCACAGAGAACACCGCCAAACTCCTGTAATCGACCATGTTGATCTTGGCAGGCACCATGTACCTCATGGTCACGCTGGTCGCACAACCCATCACGGAAAAGATGAGTATCAATACCATGATCGGCAACAACTTCAACATTCCTCGCATAGACATCTCCTTGCACAAGAACTATACCAAATCGTCAAAGAGCATACACTCGTCATCCGAGTTGTGCAATACCGATCTCAGTAGAGGAGTGGCCGATTGGACATGGTTCCGTCAAGAATCCTTTCCGAACTGTGTCGGTTATGTTCAAGCACCTTCTTCTTCACCAACAGCATGCGGAAACACCCTTTATTCTACAAGGGATTATTCTTAAATCCAGTCTTGAAAAATACTACAAAGCATCCTATATTCTATTGCAATGAAAAAAATATACCTATTGGCGCTCATTCCCGTCATATTGTGGTCTACCGCGTTCATCGGTGTGAAGAGCGGTCTTGCCTATGCGACTCCCATGGCCTTCGCCGGCATTCGGTTCATGCTGGCAGGTATACTGCTCGCGATCGTGATCCACGATCCGAAGGGATTGCTCTCCCATACCAAGCGGCATTGGCCTCTGGTGCTCAAGACATCGGTACTCCAAACCTCGCTCTTCTATGCCCTGTACTACTATGGCATAGACCAGGTTCCCGCTTCGATCGCGGCAATCATAGTGGGTTCGATACCTCTCTTCTCAGCCGTAACTGCCCACCTCTTCCTTCACAACGATGCTCTTACCGGCAAGAAGATCGCAAGCATCCTCGCCGCCATAGGAGGAATCGTACTCATTAGTGTGAGCCGCAATCCTTCCACCGAAGTGGGCAAGACGCAAGTGCTCGGCATCGTCCTACTGCTCATTGCAGCGGTCTGCGAATCGTTTCTTCAGGTGGTGCTCAAGAAGAACACCGATCCCTACGATCCAATGAAACTCAACTCGGCCCAGATCTTCATAGGTGGAGCCACACTCTTTATCATATCCATTCCTGTCGAAGGGATGATGGATTTCGCCCTACCCGGCACATTCTATTGGAGTCTTCTCTATCTGAGCATGGTCTCGGCGGTTGGCTTCTCGATCTGGTACAGCCTCATACAGAGACCCGAAGTACTCGTATCGAATCTCAACATGCTCAAGTTCCTCAACCCCGTGTTGGGTGCGGGGTTGAGTTGGATCGTCATGGCAAACGATTCCCCAGATCCGTTCAGCGTAGCGGGAATGCTCATTATCTCTGCCGCAGTGTTGCTGTTCTACGC
>CAYZJV010000040.1:0-25668 GCA_964478945.1 uncultured Spirochaetaceae bacterium
CCTCCATATTATACTTGGGGCGTTAACTATCGGAGGAGGAACCGAATGAGTGAAGTAACATTGACCAATGCCAATTTCGAAGCTGAAGTGGTGAAATCGGATCTACCCGTACTTGTCGATTTCTGGGCAGTATGGTGTGGGCCATGCAAGATGGTTGCCCCTGCGGTCGCTAAGATCGCCGAAAAGTACGAAGGTAAGTTGAAAGTCGGGAAATTGAATGTTGATGAAGAGCCTGAATTGGCTGAGAAGTTCAATATTTCCAGTATTCCCACATTGGCGGTCTTCAAGGGTGGAAAAGTAGTGAACCAGCGTATCGGTGCGGTGTCGCTGGCAGTCTTGGAATCGTTCGTAGCAGAATACGTCTGATTTTCCATATGTATTCAACATACCGGACACTGGCTGTCCGGTTCTCTTTATCTGTAGGTTGCTTCCGTATTCGGTAATCCGAAGCTCGCTCCACGGGTGGGAACGATGTGCCAATCATCCTTGGAATCGGTATCATCTTCACCCTCGGTCCTGCAAAAGCTTCTGGTGGCAGTGGTGTCGCTGCTGTCGATCCCGGTCTCTGGAGTATTCGGATGGGGTTCCCAGCACCCCGATTGCTCCAACTCTTGAGCCCACTGTTGCACTTTCGCAGTACCGAATCCATCATACGTAACATCGCTGGCACTGGTGCGGTTGCTGTACATCACCGCATCGAGTATCTTGCCTTCCGGTGATGTACAGAGCGAAATCACCCCATTGTTTGCTCCGATACCGGTTTCCCCACCATACCACTCCAAAGGAGTCTCACCTTGGGGCAGATATCCATAGTACACCACAATGCGTTCACCCTCTTCCACCTCCATATCGGGAAACACGAGTTCGCTGTCGAACGAACCGGGCATGCCCACATACAAAGCCACTCCGGCGAGATTGCCTTTTGAGAGGGCCAGCAACTCGATCCTGTCGGGATTGCTTTCGGTTCCCTTTGTGGAAAACTCATTGATCAAAAGAGTGGGAACCGAACCATTGTACCCCCATACACCGGCCGAGAAGGTGAGACTGTTGCCCACACGATCCCTGACCACTCCATTGACCTTGATCCTCTCACCAGCAACAAGAGGTTTGATGAAACGAATGTGCAATCTCTTTTCATATGGTTGTACGGAAACGATGCGGTTGTCGCAATCTACAACTGAAAAATCCCCGGATGAGCAGAAGATCATCTCATCGAAGTGATAGGTGGCCAAATCTTCTCCCGAAGCCTCGGTCTTGAGCAATACTGGCCCGTTGTGGTCTTTTCCCCACATCACATTCACCACTTCGGGTCGGGGTTCCGCCTCGCATGAGGCAAATACGAATAATGATAGTACACATAGCAGCAGTTTTCTGTAGCGGTACATGGTTCCTCCCATGGTATGTACTTCGAATCCAGTACAATTGATTGACCCTCGGCGACAGTTCAACTACACTTTGGCCGTCCGGGAGGCGCACACGATGGGAAAATTATGGCAGAAAGGGTACACACTCGATACTTTGATGGAGCAATTCACCGTAGGTGACGATTATCTGTTGGATCGCAACCTGGTGGGAGCCGACTGCCTTGGTTCGATCGCCCATGCCAGAACCCTCCACAAGGCGGGGATTCTGAATACACGGGAATTGGAGGATCTTGAAAGAGGTCTCGGAGAAATTCTCCGTTTGGATACCGAAGGGAAGTTCGACATCACCCTCTCCGATGAAGATTGCCATACTGCGATAGAAGCCTACCTCACCGAACATTTCGGTGATGCGGGTAAGAAGATCCATACCGGTCGTTCAAGGAACGATCAGGTGCAGACCGCACTTCGTCTCTGGATGCGGGAATTCGTCCTTCGCCTTTCCTTGGAGACTTCCCAACTTGCAAACGATTTGTCAAACTTTGCACAAGAGTATGAATTCGTACCGATGCCCGGTAGAACCCACATGCAACTCGCGATGCCCTCTTCGGTAGGATTGTGGGCAGCTTCCTTCGCCGAGGAATTGCTTGATGAAGCACTCTTGCTACAGAATTTGCAGGCCTTGCTGGACCAGTCTCCTTTGGGATCAGCGGCCAGCTACGGTACCCCGTTGGCCCTCGACCGAAGTTTCTCGGCGCAGCAGATGGGTTTCTCAAAGGTGCAGAACAATGTCCTGTATGCCAACAACAGCCGTGGAAAATTCGAGGCCATCGTACTTGATGGGTGCGATTATGTGGGACTTACCCTCAGTAAGCTGGCCCAGGATTTGATTCTGTTCTCTCTTCCCGAGATTGCCTATTTCTCTTTGCCCAAGGAGCTGTGCACCGGAAGCAGCATCATGCCGCAAAAGAGGAATCCCGACGGCTTGGAGCTCACCAGAAGCAGAAGCGCACTCATCTCCAGTTGTGCCCAAAGGGTAAAGGGCATTATCCGCAGTCTCCCCTCGGGGTACAACAGGGATTTCCAGGATACCAAGGAGCCGCTGTTCTCAGGAACGAAACATGCACTGCTTTCGGTACGGGTGATGCGTTCCATGATCCAACGATTGCAGGTGAATGAAGCAGCTTTACGATCCGGTTGCGTGAGTGAACTCTATGCCACCGACGAGGTGCTCAAGCGCCTCTCGGCAGGCGCTTCCTTCAGGGACGTGTATAGGGAAGTGGGAATGGACCTTGGTTCGGTCGCCACCTACGATCCGGACGAGACCATTCGAAACAGGACTAGCGAAGGAACCACTGGCAATCTTGGCCTCGGTGTGGTGCAAGAAACATGCAAGCAAGTGGAACTCGAGTGTGAAGGCATGTTGGCTTCGCTCGAGTCCACTTACACCACGCTCACCGGGATGGAACTGCAGTTGGTGCGATGGTGAGTCCTAGAATTTCCACAACACACCGGCGGTGGTGGTGAAGAGCCCCGCCAGTGGCAACCATGGACTGAATATGGCGGAGAATGGAGTATCCTCTCCCACCACATAGAGCATCACCGGAACATTCAGATTCACGAAGAGACCCATTTCCTTCTCAGGAATCCAATACTCGCCTTTGAGTGCGGCACCGGCGACTCCAAACAAGCCCGTTGCAAAGTTGGTGAATCCCAAGGTGCTTACTCCAATCTTCAGATCGAAACTCTCCCCCATCGAGATGGGAGCGGTGACATCGGCCGTGACGACGAAGAACGGATCGATGAGTCCACTCACCGAAGCGTCTTCCGATGCCAAGGTCTTGATGTACAACCAACCCACAGGGTAGTTCACACCGGCGTTGACCGATAGGGGACCGAATGGGATGTCGATCACCGCTCCTGTGGCAAGAAATCCTCCCTGTACCCCGATCGCCATCGATTCGTTCGCACGTGCCGAAACCGGAGCAAGTACCATCACCAGCATGACCAAGAGGATGAGAAACCTATTGATATGGTTCATTGGGAACCTCCCTAGTTGGTTTTGGGCATTTGATGCCCTCATTCGAATAGTAACAACTATATGACATTCTGGATATGAAAATGTTACATTTATTATGATAATCTGCAATCATTGTAAAAAATTAGATCGGTTTCAATCCACTGCCGAGAGTTGAATCGAAAAGCACTGTTGTGGTAGAGTACACCCATGAGTATCGTCAAGCCACACAAGCTGGGTATCATCGCTGGACCTGGCAGTGAATATTTCGCCGGAAAGGTGGTGAAACACCTTCGCCGACTCTATTTGGACAGGTATCAGAAGCTTAGTGCGGCATTGGTGAAACGCCACAACATGAGTGCCGAAGAACTTCTTGATGTGGTCACACTGAACGACGATATGGTGAGTAAGAAGATACCCCGGGGAAGGAAACCGAAAGCCTACACCTGTCCCGATTTTGAAATTCCGGTCAAGTACACCCGGTTCGCCAATGGTGAGGTGAAGGCTGAAGTGCTTCAGGCGGTAAGGGGATTGCGATTGTTTGTCATCTACGACATGTCGAACTCCTATCCCCTCAAACTTGCAGGTTGCGATGAACCGATCTCGATTTCTGTGAATGACCATCTCATGTTTCTCTTCACCACCGTGAACGCCTTGAAGAATGCGGGTGTGGAGAGTGTGACGCTGGTGCTTCCCACCTATCCCTATGCGAGACAGCACAAGAAGAGTGGTCGTGAAGCCCTTACCGCGGCGATGTTCGGAAGAATGTGCGAGAACATGGGTGTCGAGAGGATCATCACCCTCGATATCCACTCGAGGGAAATCGAGAACTGTTTCAACCAAACCCATCTGGAGAATCTTCACGCCAGTTACCAGGCCTTGATCAAACTCCACAGGATCATCGATTTCAGCGATCCCGATCTTGTGGTGGTCAGCCCTGACACCGGTGCGGTACAGCGGAACAAATTCTATGCGGAAGCGTTGCATCGTCCCTTGGCCATGCTCTACAAGGAGCGCGACTATTCGATCGTGAGCAAGGATGCCACTCGTTCCAACATCAGGAGCATCAGTTTGCTCGGTGATGTGAAAAACAAGACAGTCCTTATCGCGGACGATATGATCGGAACCGGGGGGACCCTGTTGATCGCCATGCGGGAACTGAAGAACCTTGGTGCGAAACGCATTATCTGTCTGGTGAGTTTGCCATTTTTCAATGGCAATGCCAGGGAGGAATTCGACAAGGCCTACAAGGAAGGGGTGTTCTATAGGGTGATCGGCACGAATGCGGTCTTCCACGACAAGACGCTCACCGACAAGGAGTGGTTTGTTCAGGCCGATGTCACCGAATTGTTCGCACGGGTCATCAGCCGACTCCACCACGGACGACCTTTGAGCCCACTGTTGGACAACAGGCAATTCATCCATAGATTCGTCGATATGAGTCAGGCCAATCCGCAGGCTCCATCGCCGGGGAGCAAGGAAGTCTATCGGGACAGGAAATAAGTCCCAAAGCTTCTCCTTCCCGGCTGGTCAAGAGGCCCCGCTGAAACGTGACGGAGTCACGTCCCATCGAACTCAAGAGGAGACCATCATTATGCGGATGTCAGAAAGAATATCAGGATTCCAAGCTTCACCGATCAGGAGACTCGTACCTTATGCCAATGATGCGAAGAGACGGGGCATCCATGTGTTCCATTTGAATATCGGGCAACCCGACATCAAGACACCACCACAAGTCATTGAGGCGATACGCAACTACAACTCCCAAATCATCGCCTATGGGCAAAGTGAAGGCGAACTTGCACTGCGCGAAGCGTTGCCAACCTACTACAAGAGTTTTGGTGTCGATATCTCGGCCGACGACATCATGATCACCACCGGAGGCAGCGAAGCCTTGCAGTTCATGTTCATGACGCTGTGCGACCCGGGAGACGAAGTGATTGTGCCCGAGCCCTACTACACTAACGTGGGAGCCTTCGCCCACGGTGCGAGTGTGGAATTGAAACCGGTTACCTCCCGTATCGAGGATGGCTTCACATTGCCCGATATCGATCATTTCAAGGCACAGATGAGTGACCGGACCAGAGCGATTCTTCTCTGCAGTCCCAACAACCCAACCGGTCACATCTATACCGACGAGGAGTTGCATCAGATCCTTGAATTGGTCAAGGAGAGGGACATATTTCTGGTGGTCGACGAAGTATACCGGGAATTCTGCTACGACGGGAAGGATTTCACCAGTGTGCTCAGCTATCCCGAGTATGCCGACCGAGTTATCGTGGTGGACTCCTTCTCAAAACGCTACAGTATGTGCGGAGCCCGTATCGGTTCATTGATCAGCAGGAACCATGAGGTGCTCGCCGGTGCGATGAAACTCGCCCAAGCACGATTGTGCCCCCCCGATATTGAACAGGTTGCGGCTCTCGCCGCGGTGCAGACTCCACAGGAATATCTTGATCTTGTGAAGCATGAGTATGAGAAGAGACGGGATTTTCTTGTCGAACAGTTGCGTAAGATCCCCGGTGTGTTCTGCAGTGAACCGAAGGGAGCCTTCTATCTTGTGGCCCGACTCCCTGTGGATGATGCGGAAGCGTTCTGCATCTACCTGTTGCGGGATTTCCAGTTGAACGGCCAGACGGTCATGCTGGCTCCTGCCGAAGGTTTCTATGTGAGTGAAGGGCTGGGCCGCAACGAGGTGCGCATCGCATATGTGCTCAATACCGTCGACCTGAAACACGCGGTGGCCTGTCTGAAGGCGGCCTTGGAATCCTATCCCGGGAGGATCGGTTGACGAAAGAAGTGTCACAAGTACACTAAGAATAACCTCCAGTGATTGCGAGATGTGCTAGTCTACGGTATGATGCAACAATGTGTTCTGCAGCATGCGTCATGTGGAATGACTACAAATTGTAGGGTATGCATATGTGGCGAGGGGTATTCATGAAGAATAGACTGAAACGAATGTTGCGGCGGGGAATATTGGCCCTGGTCGATATCGTGATCCTCTACTGTTGTGCGATGTTCGCTTCCTATGCGGTATCCACCAATCTTCAGTTGATTTATCAACACATGGTTCCCATTTTCATGCTTATCCTGTTGCAAATCGTATTCCTCGGTGCCTTCCGAATCTACCACATCAGGCTCGTCGACAGTTCGCTTGAGCTCGCCATGCGGGGTTCCGGATCCCTGCTGCTCTCCTCGGTACTGGTCTTGGTGGTGGTGTTGACCCAAACCAAGGATTTCGCCTTCTCCTTTCGGTTGGTAAGTGTCTATGTTTCCTACTCCGTGTTGTTTCTCTTGGGATACCGTGTGCTGTACAGGATGATGTTCAGCTATCATGTTACCTCTGCCAGTGGAAATGGATATCCCAGAACTCTGGTGTATGGGGCGGGAGAGATCGGACTCCAGTTGGCTCGTCAGTTCTATAAGAAGAAATTGCCCTATCATCTGGTAGGTTTTGTGGACGACGATCCGACCAAACAGAGGGCGATGGTCGGCGGTTTGGTGGTGCTCGGATCCTCCGACAATTTGGCCGAGATCGTCAGGACAAGCCAGGTTGAAGTCTTGATCATCGCGATCACCAATCTTTCGAGTGACAAAATGCGCGAGGCGCTTGATGTTGCCGAGAAATTCGGTATCGAGACGAAAATCGTACCTTCCCTTTTTGAAATGGAACAAGGCCGCAAGAGTGTGGCCGATATCCGCTCAATCAACTTCAACGACCTGTTGGGACGCAGTCCCATCTCTTTCGACAAGACTCCCATACGGGAGATGGTGAAGGGGAAGAAGATTCTGGTCACCGGTGCAGGTGGCTCGATAGGAAGCGAGATCTCACGCCAGCTGCTGGGATACCAACCGGCACAACTGCTCCTTCTCGATATCGATGAGACCGAACTGCACGACCTTTCGCTCGAGTTGCACAAGTATCAGGCGGAGTTCACCAACGAGATCATGCCGATCGTCTGTGATGTGCGCAACAGTGCCAAGCTGGAGCGGGTGTTCGAGAAGTACCATCCCCAGATCGTATTCCATGCGGCGGCCTACAAACATGTTCCCATGATGGAGTACTATCCAGAAGAGGCCATACGTACCAATGTGGCGGGAACCTACAACGTACTCCATGCTGCGGTGGACCATGCGGCCGACAAGTGTATCGTCATCTCTACCGACAAGGCGGTCAATCCCACCAATGTGATGGGAGCCTCCAAACGGGTATCGGAGATGGTCGCGAGCATGCTCAACAACCAAAAGACCGAAATTGTCTGTGTCCGATTCGGCAACGTACTGGGAAGCAGGGGTTCCATGTTGCCGCTCTTCCTTGAACAGATGCGGGCCGGTCTGCCCATCACCGTGACGGACAAGAAGATCATCCGATACTTCATGACCATACCCGAAGCGGTGAGTCTCGTCTTCTTGGCCGGAGCCATGGGCTCGGGTGGGGAAGTGATGGTCCTCGACATGGGAGAACAGGTGAACATCTATGAATTCGCCCAACGCTTGGTTCGATATTTCGGCGACGGCCGCAGCGAAGTCGTCATCACAGGACTGCGACCGGGTGAGAAGCTCTACGAGGAGAAGTTGAGCGACAAGGACAAGACCTTGCCCACGGACAATCCGAAAGTCTTCAAAGCCATCGTCAACGGGACACTCGAACCAAACGGGTTCGAAGATTTCATGCAAACCGTCTACACCATGGAGCCTTCGAAATTGGTCGCCCTATTGCGTGACATGGTGCCGGAATTCTCCTATCAGGGGGAGTGTGGGTCGGATTCATGAAATCGTATTGTCTTTACTGCAAGACAGGTTCCGAAGCGAAGCTTGTGAAGCTGTTGAAAAAGGATATGCGCGATTACCTTCAGATGGAGATGGATGTGATCTACCCTACCAGGATGATGAATCAGAGGAGACGGGGGATATGGAGTAGGGTGGAACAACCACTCCTTCCGGGATATGTGTTCATCTATCTTGATGACGATACCCCTTTTCCTTCGTTCATCATCAAACAGGAGCGTGATGCCTACAAGATACTGCGCTATCCCGATGGCAGCATCGAGTTGCAATCGGGAGACCTGCAATATGCGATGTGGGTCTACAACCATGGAGGTAGGTTCGAACCGAGTACCGTGGTGTTCGCCCATGGTCAGATCGTGAAGGTACTCGATGGCCCTTTGAAGGAAATGGAAGGGAAGATCGTGAAACTCGACAGGCACCACAAAAGGGTGGTGGTCGGATTCATGTTCGCCGGAGCCGAAAGGCGGGTAAATCTCAGCATCAATATCATCGACCTCGCCGAAGGAGAACAGGTGTCCCGACGGTGAGGATACTCCATACTTCCGACTGGCACCTAGGCCGGACACTCCATGACAAGCGTCGCCACGGAGAACATGAGGAATTCCTCGGATGGCTGGAGGAAGTGGTGCTGCAACGGCATATTGATCTTCTGCTCATCTGCGGCGATGTCTTCGATACGGTCACACCCGGCAACAAGAGCCTTGAACTCTATTACTCTTTCCTCCGTCGTGTGGTCGATGGAGGGTGTCGCCATGTGGTGGTCATTGGCGGAAACCATGATTCGCCCTCATTGCTCGATGCACCCAAGGGCATTCTCGAACATCTGGGAGTCCATGTCGTGGGTGCTGCAACCGAAGACGAAGTGCTCCTCCTTCACGACGGGGAAGGACAGGTGGAAGCCATCGTATGCGCCGTTCCCTTCCTTCATGATCGGGATGTGCGCGATATTTCGGCGAACGGCGATTGGGAAGAGAAGGAAAAACGTCTTGTCGCAGGTATCCGTTCCCATTATGCCGATGTCCAGAATCGTGCGCTCTCCCTCCGTGAAACCCTTGGAGGCCACATCCCGATCATAGTCACCGGGCATATGTTCACCTCGGGAGGTAAAGTGACCGAAGGTGACGGGGTAAGGGACCTCTACGTAGGTACCGCAGCCGCAGTCCCCTCATCCCTATTCGATGATCGCATCGATTATGTCGCGCTCGGTCATCTGCATGTTCCCCAAAAAGTCGCCGGCAAGGAGCATGTGAGATACTCCGGTTCTCCCTTGCCCATGGGATTCGGAGAAGCGGGACAGAAGAAACAAGTGGTGGTGATCGATTTCTCACATGATTCGTTGTTTCCTCTCGTCGAGACGATGGATCTACCCGTGTTCCAGACACTATTGAGGATAGGAGGAACCCTTGAACAGATCGAAAGTCGCCTGCAGGCAGCGGTGGACAGCCTCAAATCGATTTGGGTCGAGGTGAACTACGATGGCACCCTCTCGGCCCAAGAGCTGGGAAAACAACTCGATATGATCGTACAAGGCTCTCAAGTCGAGATCCTTAGACTGAAGAATACGCGATTGACCGAACATGTGTTGGGAGACGATGAATGGCATACGACGTTGGACGATCTGGATGAAAAGGAAGTCTTCAGGCGCCGTCTGGAACTTGAAGAGATGGAAGATGACGAAAAGACCATCCTCACCCGGTTGTACGGACAGGTTCTCCAATCGTTGCGAGAGGAGGAAGCCTTGTGAAGATACTCACGTTGGAGTTCTCCAATCTCAATTCACTGTATGGGCAATGGAGAATCGATTTTTCCTCCCCGGCCTATGTGAACGATGGAATTTTCGCCATCACCGGTCCCACCGGAGCAGGTAAATCGACGATCCTCGACGCCATCTGTCTCGCCCTCTATGGCAGGACACCCCGACTCGATTCGGTAGGAAGCCAATCGAATGAGATCATGAGCCGTCAAAGGGCTTCCTGTTACGCCTCTGTCACCTTCGAAACCCGCAATGGAACCTTCAGGTGCACGTGGGAGCAACACAAGGCACGAAAAGAGGTGGAGGGGAACCTTCAGGATGCGAGTCACGAACTCATCGACCTGTCGAAAGCGACCATCCTTTCCAACAAGAAACGTGAAGTGGCCCAAGCGGTGGAACAGCATACCGGAATGAACTTCGAACGGTTTACCCGTTCGATGTTGCTTGCACAAGGTGATTTCGATGCCTTTCTCCATGCGGATGCCGACCAGAGGGCTCCTATCCTCGAACAGATCACCGGAACCGAGATCTACTCCGATATCTCCCGCAAGGTACATTCCGAAAGGAGGGATCTTGCCGATCAGCTTGATCGCATGCGTGATGACGCAAAGGCGTATGAACCGCTCGATGCACATACAGTGGACAGTCTCCACCAGCAGGAAGCATTGCTCACCAGATGGGAAGCCGGCATTGAAAGACGTCTTAATGCAGCTGTGGCAACAGAAGCGGTTTTGCAGCATCTACAGTATTTGGAACACGCCACGCAGCGCATCGGAGAAACTCGGAAGCAATTGGATCTGGAAGAATGGCAGTTGCAGGAAATCAGGTCCAAATATCTGAGGGCAAGTGCGGCTCTCGAGATCGAATCGATTTATCAAAGCATGTGTGCCATGCGAAGTTCGACCCATAATGAACAAGTTGCCTTGGATGTTGGGAGAAAAGAACTCGAAGAGGTTACGCAACTTGTTGATTCAGCAGAAAGGAATATGGCACGGGTACGGAAAGAGAAGGAAGATGCCCAACAGCGATGGAGGCAAGCCGAACCGGCGATTCGGGAAGCCCAACGTATGCTCGTGGAAAAGAAACACCTCGATACGATAACCGATGATCTGCGTCGCCAGCTCTGCAAAAGGAGAAGGACACGACGCAGCCTGATCGTGGACATGGAGCTGTTGCAAGCTTCAACAGAAGAGTTGGAAAGATCAATTGCATCCGATGATTCCTGGATAAGAATCCATGTTGGAGATGGAGAGGCAGGACCCCTTTTGCAGGCACTTCGTCTCAAGATGGGATCGTTGGATGGACTGCACCAGCAGGTAGCTCAGGAGGAACACGCACTCGGGACCGCACATAAGGCGTTAATCGTGTTGGAGCAGGAGAAAAGGGACAATCAGACACAGTTGGAATCCTCCAAAGAGGAGGAACGCATTCTTGTGGAAGCGGTTGAAGCCGGTAAGAAGAGATTGGACGAACTGCTGGATGGCAAGAGTCTGGGTGAGTTGAAACGGGAACTGGAACATCTGAGGGAAAAGGAGCTCTTGTTGGCAAGCATTGAAACACTCGAGCAACAACGCGATCGATTGATCGATGGCCAACCCTGCCCACTGTGCGGTTCGGTGCACCATCCGTACTCAGAAGGTGCGCTTCCCTCAAGAACGGAGAATACAGAACGATTGGAGGCTCTGAAGGATCTGCTCGATGAGCTTGAATCTCTACAGTCGGATCTCGTCTCACACAATGAACTGCTTTCCCGGCATCAGCATGCCATGGGAATACTGCAAGCGAACAACGCTTCCTTCGCCACAAGGATTTCGGATGCACAGACGCACCTTTGCGAAGTCGAAGCACGCCTTGCCACGGCAAATGGGAAAATCGAGCAGTCGTATCAAGAGATCTGCTCGGCCCTTGAATCGAAGATCGGGAGAAGGTCGGTGAGGGAAACGGTGGAAGAAGATCTACGGGAATTGGAAGCTCGCCTCACTTCATTCGGCCTTGTACAGACCCGGTTGGAGGATAACCGGCAACAACTTGCCCACCAACACGAAAAGTTGGTGAGACTGGAGAATTCCCGGAATGAGATTTCAATGGATGTGGGGGATGTGAGAAGCCGTCTTGCGGATCACCGGAACAAAACGGAAAACATACGGCAAAATCTCGACACCTTGCTTGAAGACCGTGACCTGAAGCTTTGGGAGCAGGAGTTGCGGGAAACGTTGCGAACCACCGAGGAAGCGGGCAATGCGGCACAAGAAACACTGTCGCATCTACAGCAAAGGGTGTCGGTACTCTCCCATTCGATCGAAGTCGGAAACACACGTCTTCAGAAGGAATCAGAGTCTTTGCAGACATTGGAGACATCCTTTCGGACCCAAATGAAGTACCACGGGTTCGAGGATGAACACACGTTTCTCGAAGCGCGTTCAACCTTGGAACAACGTCAATTGTGGAAGGAGCGTATTGAAGCCTTTACCGTGCGTAAGGCTGAATTCCTATCCGAGGAGAAGAGAATCGCAGACGAACTGGCCGATGCGCGGTCCAAACGACCGGCAAGATGGAATCCCCAACTGTTGTCCGAGGAAATCGAGGATGCGAAGAGGGAGACAACCCGGCTTGCACAGCGTAAGGGAGCGCTATTCGAGCGGCTCGCTGGCGATTCTGAGAAAAGGATGGTGCATGCTGGGAAGATGGATGCGGTGGAACGGCACAAGGAATTGTTCACACACTACGATCGTCTCAATACACTCATCGGCAGTCATGATGGCAAGAAATTCCGCAACTTTGCCCAAGGCCTTACCTTCGAACTGTTGCTCTCACATGCGAACCGACATCTCGAAACGCTTACCGGGAGGTACCTTCTCTCTCCCGATCCCGGCAAACCTCTTGAGATTGCGGTTGTCGATCTGTATCAAGCGGGACAAGTGCGGTCTGCGAAGAATCTCTCGGGAGGCGAGAGTTTCCTGGTGAGTCTGGCACTCTCATTGGGGCTTTCCTCGATAGCGAGTAGAAAGGTTCAGGTCGACTCCCTCTTTCTGGACGAAGGATTCGGAACTTTGGACGAACAGACGCTCGAAACCGCACTTGATGCCTTGGGTGCATTGCGCAACCAAGGGAAACTGGTGGGTATCATCAGTCACGTCGGTGCGTTGCAGGAACGTATCCCGGTACGTATTTCGGTGGTTCCGTTGACCGGTGGAATGAGTAGGCTCGAAGGTCCGGGATGCCTACGACTTTCGTAGGGAGGTGCGTGTTCCCCGCAAGAGGCTGAACAACTGTACCCGGTTGGAGACACCTAGCTTTCCATAGATGTTCTTCACATGGGTTTTCACCGTGTTTTCACTGATGAACAATCTTTGTGCAATCTCACGATTGGTCTTGCCTTCCACCAACAGGGATATGATCTCCTGCTCCCTTTCCGAGACTCCTTGTGCTTCGAGGAACGTGTTGGGCAGCTCATCCTGTAGACACGGAGTGTCGAAATCATGGAAGTAGTGTCTGCTGATGAAAAAGTAGAGATAGACCACGAATACGGCGAAGCTCAGATACGCGATCTTGAAAGTATGGTTTCTGAAGAAGATGAGATCGATGGGAAAGGTGAAGATGAGTGGAAGGAATGTTACGCTGATGCCACGCAGCAGTTGTTCCTGTTCCCAATCGGTGGCCCTCTTTCGATAGATGAGCGCAACGATACCCGGCAGTACCATCAACATGCTGCCGCTGAAGAAATGGTAGGAGAAGGTCTGGTTCATGGCCACCACCCAATTCCCTTGGCTCTTCACAAGAATGAAGAATAGACTCAGGACCAGGAATATGAGGATGATGACGGTGAGGATCCGATTGCCGAGCTTTCTCTGCGACGCAGTGATGGGAATTTGGCCAACCATGTAACGACTCACCACAAACAACAATACCGTAGTAAGCAGAATCGAAACCAACGTGATCCACAAGGCATACGTTTCATAGCTTTTCCCCGTCAACAGTTCGGGAGGATACACCCTATGGATATAGGTCACCAGCATGGTGATGCACATCTGCAGGCAAAGGGGAACAAGCACCATGAGGAATTCCATGGTATAGCTGTCCCTGGCACGCATGTGCAGGAGCACGCAGAGGCATGTGATCGAAAGCACCAAAGCGGTGGTGGCGAATAAAAGGATATCTCCGATGATGAACACGATTGGCGCTCCTTCTTCTCATCTGTTGCGTGAAGTGTATCACAAGCGCATTCAGGTGCAAATGGGATTGAATCATCGTATTATGGGAATGTTGGGAACGCTCACAAGGGGATCGGGAGGGATGTACCCAGGGGGGAAGTCGTTCGGAAGAGCCTTCGGGAACACCGAGTTGAGTCCGAATGGTCCGAATTTGCCCCTGAGCACCAGCTTGTCGTCCCTCACCCAGCAATCGCAGGCATAGGTTCTGCCGGAACGTGGATCGAATACCGTCCCTCCCAGCCATTTGTCTTCTCCCCTTTCGAGATTCCAGAATATATCGACTTCGAGGAGTTTCGGATGGGTTCCGATGGTCGTTATCCGTTGCTGGGGATGTTCATGGGTTTCCAGTAGGGTTCCATCCTTTTCATCATAGCTGACCACGATTCTTCCGAACAAACGTCCATTATAACGGTAAACCATCATGATGCTGGTGGTGAAGCCCTTCTTCTCATCCTCGGTTTTCCAAAATCCGATGGCATCGTCTGGTGATGTGCCCGAAAGGGGTGACATCAACACCATGCAGATTCCGGCAACGAGCAAAGTCTTGCTGAGCTTGCCAATGGTCACTACCTTCCTCCTTGCCTTTAGAATACATAACTGATACTCAGTTTCAACGCATCGTTGCCGTCCCACATCTTGAATATCGATTCCTTGTTCTCAAGCGATCCGAAGATCCTGCCTGTGGCGTTGAACTTGAAATCGTCGGTGATCTTCCAAGTGACCGATGGTATGAAGGCATAGCCGGCCGTTTCCAATTGATAGGTACCCGCAAGTCGAATGGAAACCTTTTCCCTTGCCATCGGGAATTCGAGTGCGGCTGTGAATGTATTCATCATCGCTTTGCCATCGCTCGAGCTGTTGGCTTGTATGATATCCACATCGGTGATTGCTGCAGGTGTTGGAAACGACATGATCTGTTGGCCATGGTAGGTGACACTGGCATACGCGGATGTCGCAGGTACCATGAACCCCATGCCACCGAGCCACACGGCTTTGCTGTTGTACTTTTCAGGATCATCACCGTCCATATCCTCACTGAGCCAGAATCCTCCCTCCAGCATGAATGTCAGTGGTCCTGCCACCATGGTTGCTTCACCACCGAACAGTTGGGCACGGGTGAAGTCGACTGTAAGGGAATCGATTGTCGGATTGGAGGGGTCGGAATAATCGAATACGATTCCATAGCCCGGCTGGTTGTAGAATCCATTGAAATAGATGAGTCCCACATCGGCGGGTCCCAGGATGCTCTTGAGTCTGACTCCGATTTGGGTCTTGTCGAATCCAATGAGATCGGAATGGCTGGGAGTATCGATCTCAGTGGCCGCGGTGAAGTAGGGGGTGAAGGCAGCGAAGGAACCCAATGACCAACGATCGGAAGTATCTTCGGCCACAAGCATCGGAATCAACATCGGTTTGTACACAAGTTCCATTGTCGTATCGCCGAGAGTGAAGGTGGAGCCTACCATCGGTTCGGCGACTTTCATCGCCAATGTATCGTCGACAATACCATTGCGGTAATCGGGTGCGTTGAGCACATCGACCACGTGCACTCCATCCCCCGAGCCCCACTCCTTCTTGAGCAAGCCCGCTTCCACGAAGCCTCTCCCATGATAGGCGGTGAGGGAGAGTCCGGTGAACAGATCCTCCCATTGCGGTTGGGAATCCATCGAGGGATTGAGTGCGAGTGAGGCCTTTGCATCCACGATCGAACCCTTCCAGGAGAGGTCGATTCCCAATCCTCCAAGGACCTGTGCTTCGCCGTCCAGGAATTCATCTTCTCCCCGAAAGGCCTCGATGCCAAATTCCACCGATCCTGCGATCGACAATGGATCGGCTTGCACCTCTATATCCTGCTCCGGTTCCCCGAAGATGTCGGTGAAGCCGTCGAAGGCTGCCATCGGAGAAAGGGCGAGCATCATCAACACGAGGCTTGTCACTACTCTCTTTTTCATAGAATCCTCCCTGTTTCGAGGAATGTGGTGGTGAAATAGCCACTATTCATCGGAATGTCGTACTTGGCCTGCAATATTTCGATACGGGTTTTGGTTTGGGTGGCCAATGTGGTCATGGTGATGCTACGGGTGATCCACCTTCCTTCGGTATAGGCGATATCGTCGGTGGAGAGGACCTTGGTCACCGTGGCCTTGTCCATGGCGTAGAATTCCACCTTGAGTGGCAAGTAGGTTTCCTTGTCCACCCACAACTTCGTCTTCCCATAATCGCCGGTGGTATGGGGAACCGATTCCACGACATACGTTTCCCTTGCTTCAAGGGTTTCTTCCCCCAAAAGCGTATGGTCCGCCTCATTCGTATCGAATGTGGTTGAAGCCATATCGGAATAGGTGAAGTCGCTTCCCATGAATGAACCGCCGCCTTCGCTGGCAGCGATCCTCTTTACCCTCCCCAATGCAGGGAGGAATATCCATTGGTCGTCGGTACCGTCATTCCTTTGTTTGGTAAGGAATCTGGTGTTCTTTACACTGGCGGGAGAGAGGAACACGGTGATGGTGTTGGTCAGCCCATCTTCGGTCTTGGTGAGGGTTTGTATCCTCCTCTCGCGACTTTGCCCATCGGGATCGATGAGTGTGAGACGTATGTCCATTGCCGAACTATCGGCGCTTTGGGTGTCCATCACCTGTTGCATGATCCTTGTGCCCGCTTCATCGGCCCATAATGGTGCGGCGATGATGAACAACAGTGCCACTAGGGTGAACTTGATTCCACTAGGGTGTTTCATAGGGAATTCCTCCTTTCGTTTGTAAGGAATTTGGGCTTTACGGTCTTCAATACCATCGGTAGGACGGTGAGACTCGACAACCCGGCGAATACCATCGATATGCAGAAGAGTATTCCCATCTGCTTGATCGGAACGAACCTGCTGAAGATGAGACCGGAGAAACCTATCGTGACCGAGGCGGCATTGATGACTATGGCTCTGCCGGTCGTCCTCATCACCGCACCAAGCCCTTCACCAGCCACTTCATTCGAGCACGCCTGTCGTTTGCAGGCCGAGAGGAAATGGATCGCATAATCTACTCCGATTCCGATCGCAAGCGCAGCGAGAAGGCTGGTGATGATATCGAGTGGAATCGAGAGAATCGACATGAGGCTGAAGATTCCCATCAGTGCGAACAGCACCGGCACCAGACCGATGAGTCCGGCCACGGGAGAGCGGAAGATCAAGCTCACCAGCAACCACACGATCACAAGCGCGCCTACAAGCGAATAGATTTGGCTCTTGGTGACCAGATCGGTGAGTGCGAGGCTGATTGCATCACCACCACCGATCGAATAGTTCCAACCTTGGGGAATTTGGGTATCCCAATAGGTTTTGATTTGTGAGGAGAGCGTACGCAGTGTCTCTGTAGCGGAGTGGGTGAGTTGGATGGTCACCAATGTGGCACTCGGTTCCAGTTCATCATCTATGAAGTGGTCGAGATTGCCGGCATAGAGCAGCAGGTACTGCGCCATGAGATGTTGTAGATCTTCGTTTGTACTCCAACCGTACTTCGCAGGATCGGTGGGAATCTCCAGATAGGTCTGTGGATCCCAGGTCTCCACGGATTCGGGTGTGGCTTCCGGTTCATCAGTTGCTTCGATATCTCCAAAACCGAAGGAACCTGAGAAGAAATCGAATTCCACCTCCTCCTGGGGCTCTTGTGCGTACGGTGGAGTGTCTTGGTTCATGATCAGATTGATTCTTTTGATATAGGGAATGAGGGATTGTACCTTTCCGACTCCTGGGGAGGCCGCCATCTTTTCGGAGAATTTTTCCAGGGATACCAGGAAATCGGGTTGGAGAATTTCTCCTTTCTTTGGACTCTCGATCATGACGGTGATCATTCCACTTCCATTCATCTTTTCATTGAATCGTCGGGTATCTGAGACCAAGTCTGTCGAAGGACTGAAGAAGTCGATCATATTGGTACCGGTCTTTATGTTGGGAAGCAAGGCCACGGTGGTGATGGCCAAGGCAATTGAGAGTATCGACAATGGTATGCGTCCCTTGGTGGCGATCTTTTCGAACAATGCGAAGATCGGATGTCCCTTGTACTCCCTTGCCTGTTCCCTTTCCGCATGGATTCTCAAAGGGTCGATTCCCTTACGATAGGTGATCCTCAACATCGCCGGTAGAAGATAAAGTGCGGATAGCTGTGACAAGACCACTCCGATCGCACTGAGAAGTCCGAATGTCCTGAAGGGACCCAATGGACTGGTGAATTGGGCAATGAAACCTGCCGCGGTGGTGGCTCCCGCCATGATGATGGGCAGTCGGTTCCTTCGGGATACATCGGAGATGATGCGCCGTGTTTCTTGTGAATCGACAGAGCGGTTGAGGTGGGCCACCTCTTCATAAAAATGGCTCATTACATGGATCGCATAGGCGCTTCCCACGATAAGCAGAAGCACAGGCACGAGCATGGTCGCCATGGTGAAGGTGATGTCGAGCAGGGCCATGATTCCCAAGGTGACCGCAGCCGACAATACCAGTCCTATAAGTGGAAGTACGATTCCCGCTACCCTGCGAAATGAGAAGAAGAGTACGAGAATGATCAACAATCCTACGATTGGTGCAAGTATCGTCATGTCGCTCAAGAGGCTACGGTTGATCTGTTGCTTGACCAAAGGTAATCCGACCATGGAATAGGCATATCCATCCTCCTCCAACGATCCAATGAGCGATTGTATCGCATCGATCACTACATCTTGTTGCTCTTGTGGGAGGGCGGCTTCGGGTTGCACGATGATTGCGGCCATCGTTCGATCGCTGGAAATGAGGGTGCCACCATATACTTCGGGCCATTCCTCCAGTCGCTGTCTCAGCAGTGTGAGCGAGTCGTCATCGTACCCGGGTACGAGCGGTACAGCTTCGAAACCGTCGACTCCCGCCTGCATGTGCTCGGTATTGGTCAGTGAAATTGCGTTGGCGACTCCTTCAAGTGCACCTATCTGGTCGGTGAGTGATGCGATGAATCGAAGCGCATGTGAATTCAACACATCCCCTTCCTTCGCCGATATGCCCACGATGATTGCATCCATGGCTCCGAATTGTCGCTCGATTTCCCTATTGACGGAGACTACGGAAGTACTGTCGGGCAGAAATGCGTCGGTCGAACTGTCCACAGTAAGGTTTCCCAATGTGGAAAGTGAGAGTATCGCAAGGAGAATGGAGCCAAGAATGATCGCGATATCGCTGCGTGTACGGTTGTCCATATGTCCCCCCCCAAGCGCAACGATAACGTCGGAAGGTATACAATGATATCGCCGAGGGAGGCGATTCGGTGGAGAAAGCGGAGTATTTGGTGATCACCCGAACGGGTGAGTGTCAATCGAGGTGGTATCCTGCAACGATCAATTCCTGTGAGACGAATCCCTGGTAGGCACGAAGGTCGAGAGGGTAGTCCCAACATCCCATCCTATGCAATTCATGTCCTCCAAAACCGTTCTTGAAGCGATACAGTCCATGCATGGGGTGGGACCGATCATCGTTTGGTGGGGTGCCGAAGAGATCGTACTCGGTGCATCCACGAGATTTCGCCCTCTTGATCGCCTCCCATTGAAGGGCGTAGGTTCCCATGAGGTTGCGATGTTCCGAAGAGGATGCTCCGAACAGGTAGGTCGCCCTGTTGCTGGAATAGACGACGAATATTGCGGCGAGGGGCTCATTTCCATATTCCGCGACCAGCAGGTCGAAGTCGGTCGAAGTGTCGATACGTTGATGCGAAGGTGCGAACATCGCTTCGAAAAAAGCCCTATGGTGGAGCCTGATTCCATTTCTCCGGCATGTCTGGCGATACAGTTCGTAAAAGATATCCATATCTTCATGGGTACCACACCTTGTCACCACCGCCCGTCTTTTCGCAAGACCGATATTGTAACGGGTCTTGGCCTTCATCCGCGCGAGGATATCCTCATGGCTGCCGCTCAGATCGAGCATCATCGTATCGGCAGGCAATTGGTCGGTGGCCGCTTTGTGGAGGTTCCTTTCGGAAGTTCCCCAGTTGAGCCGCAATTCCTGCAGATCGGGTTCCGGTGGGCCCTGAAGATCGGGATCACGCGCCCATGGCGATTCCCATGGCAGATCGTAACGCAACAACATGCATGAGGATGGTACATGGGTACGCAATGATTCGGAGAGTTCCTCCAGGAATTCTCCGATATGCTCGTCATCAGGCCGAACCGAAGGTCCGTAGGGAATATAGGCGATCGACGTATCGCGTGATACGTATTGTTGGAGCACGAGCATGTCGTCGAGAAGGTAGGCTGCCTTGGAGGGGCTGCCAATGTCGTGCGAGCGTATCTTGAGATCGAATGCAAGGGTAGGAATACCCTGCTCGTGTTTCACAGTGGACCAAAAACTTGTCTGGTGCAACAAGGGGGTTTCGTACAGCCCATCGGTCCTCTTGGGCTGGATGGTGATATCCATGGTTCGCTCCGTATCCGAATCTTCGGGTATCCGAAAAGCATACCATGTCGAACTTGTTGTTGCTACCCATGTTCCCATTCGGTTCGATATGGTATAATTGTCATATATATTAGTAAACAAGGAGTGTATCCGCATGGCTGGAGATCTACAGATATTGATGAAACAGGAAGAGGAGTTGCAATTTCCCAGGTTCGATTCCGAACTCGCATGGCGTCTCGGTTCATGGGTCGTGACTAAGGCAAGGAAGGAGAAGTTGCCTATCGCAGTGGACATCACCGTTGGTTCCCGCTGTCTGTTCCACTGGTCTTCGAATGGCGGGGAAGTGGACAACGAAAGATGGATCGAAAGGAAGAGTCGCAGCGTGATGAGGTTTGGACATTCAAGTCTTTTCCTCGGCCGGCGATTGATGGATGAAGGTGTGTCTGCAGCGGAGAAGCATTACGTGGACGAGAAGGACTACGCATTCGCGGGAGGGAGTTTTCCCATCCGTGTCCGGGGAACCGGGCTTATCGGTACCATGGCGGTATCGGGCCTGAGGCAGGAGGATGATCATGACCTGGTGGTCCAGGCATTGTCGTGGATTCTGCGCAAACAGCAGTCGGTGCCTCATTTGACGTAATGTGGCCCCGTACACCATGTATATCGATGTACAAGGAGGAATAGAAACATGTTGAATTTTTCATACTACAATCCAACTAGGATCGTGTTCGGAAAGGGAACCATCGGCCAAGCCGGTGCATTGGTGAAGGCCCACGGAAGTCGTGTGCTGTTCCATTTCGGAGGCGGCTCCATCAAAAGAAACGGCGTCTACAAGCAAGTATCCGAATCACTGAAGGAGGCAGGTCTCCATGTGGTGGAACTTGGCAAAGTGGTTCCCAATCCCCGACTTTCGCTGGTGAGGGAGGGAATCGAGATCTGTCGTAGGGAGAAGATCGATTTCATTCTCGCCGTCGGAGGGGGCAGTGTAATCGATTCGGCCAAGGCCATCGCCTTCGGCACCAAATTGTCGGACGACCAGGATCTGTGGGAGGACTACTATATGGATGGGTCCCGGGAGATCACGGATGCGCTGCCGGTTGGTGTGGTGTTGACCATCCCGGCCGCAGGTTCGGAGAGTTCGACCGGTTCGGTGATCACCGATTGGGATACCAATCTCAAGCGTGCGGTGAACAGTGAGACGATCATTCCCACCTTCGCCATCATGGATCCCGAGACGAACTACACCTTGCCGGCCTACCAGACCGCCTGTGGTGCTTCCGATATCCTTGCGCACTTGCATGAACGCTACTTCACCATGGTGAAGCACAACGATCTTTCGGATCGTCTGTTGGAGAGCGCGATGCGCAATGTGATCAACTACGCGACCTTGGCATTGAAGCATCCCAACGACTACCGCTATCGATCGGAGTTGATGTGGACGGGAACCCTGGCCCACAACAATCTTCTGGATAGGGGACGTATAGGCGATTGGGCAAGCCATGACATCGAACATGAGTTGAGCGGTCAGTACGATATCGCGCATGGTGCAGGATTGTCGATCGTGTTTCCTGCTTGGATGAAATATGTCTACAAGACCAATGTGGATCGTTTTGTACAGTATGCCACTCGAGTGTGGTCTGTGAGTGTGACTCTGGATGACAAGGATGTCGTGGTCGAAGCTGCCATAGATAGGCTGGAGGCCTTCTACCGTGGTCTTGGTCTTCCCGTACGGCTAAGCGATGCCGGTATCGGAAACGAACGGGTCAAGACAATGGCCTCCAATGCGATGATCAATCGTGATCATATCGGAAGTTTCAAGGAACTGAAGGCCGATGATGTGGAGAAGATTTTAAAACTGGCGCTCTAGTGCCTGCGTTTCGACAAGGTGCCCACAGGACATACGGCACACCATACCCTGGGGCGCCATATCCTGGCGAATGCGATGCCGAGGACCGTCGAACTGAGCATCATGGAATAGAGTCGGTAGGAGAGATGTATCAACCAGTCTTCGGCGATTAATGGGACCAGTTGCGGCAATGGCCATAGTGGAATGGCGATGAACAACCTGATGTAGGGCATCGGAGCCATATTTCCCATTGCAATCTGTAGGGTGCTTCCTGTGATGAACAGGAGGTTCAGACCAAAATACCAGAGCATCAATCTTCTCAAATACCCGTCGGTGAACATCTTCGGCACCACTTTCCAACGCTTCGTTCCCACCATTGTGGTGAGCGAGGCCCTGGGGCAGTAATGGTGGCACCACACCTTTTGTCCGTTCTTCGCCAGCAGCACGAACGGTATCGTCATGCACAGCAACGCAGCCAATCCAAAGAGGATCGATACGAAACCAAGGGAAAAATAGAGTATGGTGATGAGATACAGTCCAGGGACAAGGCCTGGTGTTTGTGTGGTGCGACGCTTATCCATCGCATGATCATATCCACATATGGTGTGGTTGTCGGTGACAATATCACCCAACTCGGGAAAAGGCTGTCGCCTCGGCGACAGCCTCCCTGTCCTTCATCATGCCACTCGGCGTGGCAACTGAAGCTTGGATACCAGTTTTGCCAATCCCTTGCCGTACGTGGCGGCATAGTCGATCGCAGCGTGGTATGCCGATACCGCTGGATTTCTTTCCAGCATGTAGAACCAATGGTCCGAGATGTCGAAGAAGAGCTGAGAGAGCTGCTTCTCTGGGAAGGCGGCCTGGACTTCCCATCGGTTGACCACCTGCATGATGGGATGGAAGACATTCTCCACCCAAGAGAAGGCGGCATCGTCCCAAGTGATTACCCATGGGATCGATCGGTTGATCAGATATTTATGCACTTCTATTTGTTCGGACAGGGCCTGGTATTCGGTTTCGTCAAACACGGAACCAGTGCTTGCCAATAGGAACTGCATCCTTGCTTCGCTGGTGTCATTTTTCATGTGACCCCTCCTTGTGTTTTAATTTCATGTGGCTTTCTTCTACCACACCCATAGTATCGATAATTTTGGCGAGAAAGGCAATAGTTTTTAAAAAAATTCTTGACAAATCGTAAAATGTATGATGTAAAACTATTAATTTACTGTATTGTATATATGTGTCAATAAAATACTATAAAAACATCAGAATACAATCATATATGGATGGATTGATATGGTTGCCGAATTGGCATGCACAATTCACCGATATATTTCTTGGACACGATTCACTTGCCAAGGGCCAAGGCCTTTGCTACTATTCGATTATGTCAGAGGAGGAGGTTTCCATGGAACTGTTCGACATCGCAATCCGTATGGAGATGGAAGGCGCCGCATTTTATCGGGATTTGGCTCGGAAGACCACATCGGAGGGGTTCAGGAACATATTCACCATGCTCGCCGAAGATGAAGATAGGCATAAGGCTACGTTCGAAGCCATGAAAAGCAACAGTGATGTACCTGCGAGTACTTCGGATGCATCGGTGAGGGCGACACAGATTTTCAAGCAATTTTCCAAGGAAGACTTCCTGCAGGAAGAAAAGCAGTTGTCGGTATACGAGGAAGCATTGGAAATCGAATTGAAGAGCATCGAGTTCTATTCCGAACAACATGAATCGGTAGCCGATGTGAAACAGAAGCGTGCCCTGGCCAAGATCATTGAGGAGGAACGTAGGCACTATGATCTGATCGACGACATCATCGTCATGGTTGAACGCCCCGAGACATGGGTCGAACATGCTGAATTCGGTGTACGGGAAGATTATTGATCACGATCATTGTGAGTGAGAAATATTTCTCCCGGAGAAGAAACTGAAATGGCGATTGATCAGAATGTGCTCCTACATGCATCGGCCTCCTACGATGAAGCTCTGAACCAGGAGTTCGCTCCGGGATACTCCTTGGTACCGGTTCCCAAGAAGAGGATCTATATCTCCCATTCCCTCGAATCATTCAGAATGGTCGAGGGATTCATCGTACTTATGCGTCGAGCAGGAATGGATGCCTACTTCGATTGGGAGTCGGGTCTGATTACGGACGATTTGCGCTACCATGTGAATCGTGATACGAAGGTCCGTATTGCAAAGGCCGATGTATTCATCCTGCTTGCAACAGAGAAATCGGTAAAGGATCCCGGATGCATGAAGGCTCTGGAATTCGCTTCTATCATCAACCGCCGCATCTATGTGGTACATACCACATCGGCCAATCATGAATGGAAACTCGACGATGAACGGGTTTTCAACCAGCTCTCCATCGAACGATCGATGAAAGCCATCGACAGGTATACCGTGAAGGTGCTCGAAAAACGACGTCGACAGCTGTGGCTCACTGTGGGAAACGCCGGATTACTGTAGAAATCCTTGTATCGCTATCAATAAGCACTTGGGAATGAATAATGGCTACCAGAACCGTACTTACCGATCGAATAGTCACCGAAAGGCTTGTATTGGAACAACCGGGCGCGGTGGATGTCGCCGCGGTGAGAGCCTTTTATCTGGGAAACAGAGTATTCCATGCTCCGTGGGAACCGATACGTCCGGAGTCTTTTTATCAAGAGGATTCGCTGGATAATGTGCTTCGTCGACAAGCGGAGGAGAATTCGGTTGGAACCGCACTCCATCTCTATCTGCAACGGAATGGAGAACTCGACATCATCGGAACGGTGAGTCTTTCCAACATCGTCTACGGCCCATTCCTTTCCTGCTTTCTCGGCTATCGCATGGCACGTTGTGAAACTTGCCATGGGTATATGACCGAAGCGATCGAGCATGTGGTGGCGACCGCATTCGAGCGTTATAAACTTCATCGTATTGAAGCGAACATCATGCCTGGAAACCATGCTTCGGTACGGTTGGTTGAGAAACTGGGCTTCATCAACGAAGGATACAGCAGCAGATACCTCAAGATCGCAGGTTCGTGGGAAGGCCACTGCCATTACGTTCTGTTCAATGAACAATTGGAGCTGGAACCCTGATTTCCTGTTGTACAGTACAACTTCCATGTTGAAACCTCTGTGCTGGCTCTCTATACTGTTGGGAAATGTGTATCGATGTAATGATGGACATCAGGTGAGAAAGGAGAGGCAAACGCAATGGAGAAAGGCAAGCACTATGTGATGGGAGCCGATTTCGGGTCCGATTCGGTGAGGGTGGTGGTGATCG
>CAYZJV010000041.1:0-13587 GCA_964478945.1 uncultured Spirochaetaceae bacterium
CTCGAGGCCACTCCGGCCGAGGGGACCAGTTATCGTTTGGCTCAAAGGGACAAGGAGCAGTTCCCCGACATCATCACCGCTGGTGGCGATATCCCCTACTACACCAATTCGAGCCAGTTGCCGGTGGGGTATACCGACGATCTGTTCGAGACGCTCGATCTTCAGGATGAACTTCAGTGCCAATATACCGGGGGGACGGTGTTGCACCTCTATCTTGGGGAACGTATCGAGTCGATAGAGGTTGCCAAGAAGCTGCTCAAGACAGTATTTGCCAACTACAAGCTGCCGTATGTCTCCCTCACCCCCACCTTCAGCACATGCGAGGATCATGGATACCTCGTGGGTGAACAGGCAGTGTGTCCCGTGTGTGGCAAGGAGACCGAAGTGTGGACCCGTGTGGTGGGATATCTGCGTCCGGTGAGGGATTTTCATAAAGGCAAGAAGGAGGAATATCGTCAGAGGAAGCTCTATCGTGTTCCGGAAGCTTCGGTTCGGGAGGTGGTATGAGGATCGCGGGTCTGGTGGGATCCTCCCTCCTGGACTTTCCCGATCGGATCTCATGTGTGCTGTTCCTCCAGGGGTGCAACTGGAACTGCTGGTATTGCCACAATCCCCAGTTGATTTCCCTAGATTCTGATGAAAGCGATCCATACACGCTGGAAACATTCAGAGAGTTCCTTGGAAGAAGGAAAGGAAGGCTGGAAGGAGTGGTGGTCACCGGAGGGGAGCCGACGATCCACCGTGATCTTCCGAACTTGCTTGCCATGATCAAAGGAATGGGGTATGCGGTGAAACTCGATACCAATGGGAGCAATCCACAGATGGTGAAGGATATTCTGGATGCCAATCTGGTCGACTACATTGCGTTGGATATCAAAGCCCCATGGGACAAGTATGCATTGATCTGTGGTGATGGTGTTCGGGTGGAATATGTCAAACAAACGTTGGCTCTGCTCAAGGGGTGTGCCATTGGATGGGAGGCGCGTACGACCGTATGTCCCTCTTTGAATGGGGAGGATCTGAAGAAGATGGAAGGTGTGGCAAAGGGGTGATTTGTTGGCTTTGGTTCGGAATCCCTGGTGGGATTCCGGCTTCTTTGGCTATCTTTCCTTCACCAGGAGAAATCCTATGCGGACTGCGAGCCATACGATCGAATAGAGGGGAACAAGCATGATGCCGACTTTGATGGTTTGGCAACAGGTGTGGGTCATCAAGTTGTTGCAGATGCCGATGAACGATTTCACTTGCACTCCTCCATGATTCATATGTAGGGAACAAACAATTTGATGAAGCGTTACAAAGTGAATGGACCGATCGTCCCACCAATATGTGTCCTAACCTCCCGAAGTGCAATAGCGGACGATCGGTCCCAAGATTGTTGATAATTCCTACGCATCACCTCCCAAACTGAAATACATCTTTCCCAACGATGGCTCGTCTTCCAAACTGGTCAACGACAAATCGGGATTCGCTTCTTCATTGCTGGCGGTGATCCGTACTGCATAGCGACCGCTTCGTTGCAACGTCATCACCACATGCTCTTCGGTGATCTCGAGGTTCCCGATATCGAGTTGGAAATCGTTCGAATCATAGAGGCGACAGGCGATGAGTCCGTTGTCTTGCTCCTCGATCTTCAGTCGATCGACAGTATGGGGAGTACCGAAACGATCGTTGATCAAGTAGGTATCCTCTTGTGCGCTCCATCCTTCCGGGTTGCACAGTAGATTGCGATCTCCGGTCAAGTCGATGCCCGTACTACCATTGGGGTCGGAATCACACCCGGTGCATCCTATGAGTACCAGGATCGAGAGTACCAGCAATGCCATGAGTGCATGGGGTTTCATAGCAGTTCTCCTTTTCTCTTAGGTCTGAGCCTGATCAGGACTTAAGGAAAGTGTGGTTCATCGGGTAGCGCATGTCAAGAAAAATTTACTTTTATTTTGTTATATTATATATATTTAAATAAGTTATTGACACTAATGATGCAGCACTTTCCATCTAGGATGAAGAAGTGTTTTTTGTTCATTCGTATCCATGAGACAAGGATGTCGGGATTGGCTTGCAAGTGTGGAATCTTCAGAAGGTTGAATATAGTATAACATATTTTTTAGAATACTATAATCTTAATTTATAATAATTTTAGCAATTAATTGCTGCGATTATAAAGCTGGGATGAGTGCAATAGTGTGGCAAACATGGGAATGGCCCACATGTCACCATCGTGGTGTCTTGTGGGCCATTTTGTAGAGTGTGCTCCTCAGACGTTGAATTCCAGGAGTGTCGTATGCTTGTAGGTCTCTTTCGGATGCAACAGACAGTTGGGGAAATGCTCGTGGTTCATCGCATCGGGGAAGTGCTGGGTCTCGAGACAGAAACCGGTGTGCCTGGTATAGGGGTGTCCGTCACGGGAGATATCTGAACCGTCGAGGAAATTGCCGCTGTAGAACTGCACCCCCTCCATGGTGGTGGAAACCCGCATGGAACGTTCCGACTTGTGTTCGAAGACATAGGCGCATTGCTTCAGATGATCACCCTTGTCGGCGAGCACCATGCAATGGTCGTAGCCACCCGCTTCATCCAGATCCTTTCCGATTGGCTTTCCTGCGGTGAAATCGAACGGGGTTTGCGCCACCGGTGTGATCTCCCCTGTGGGAATGAGCTGCTCGTCAACTGGAAGGTACTTGTCGCAGTAGAGGCGCAACTCATGGTTGAGCACATCGCTACCATCCCCGGCAAGATTGAAGTAGGCGTGGTTGGTGAGGTTCACCGGTGTGGTGCGGTCGCAAATCGCAGCATAGGTCATCTCCAACTTGCCGGTGGGATACAGGATATAATCGACATGGACCTTCAATGTACCGGGGAAGCCCATCTCTCCATCCTCGCTGATATAGGACATGTGGAGTGCCGGAGCACCGTCAACTTCGCTGGTCAGCACATCCCAGATCTTGGTGTGCAAGCCTTCCGGGCCTCCGTGGAGGGCATTCACACCGTGGTCGTTGCAGGGCACTTGGTACTCGCGTCCATCGATGGAGAACTTGCCTCCCTTGATTCTGTTGGCAAAGCGTCCTATGAGGGCACCGAAGTAGGTGGTGGACTTCTCATACTCGTCAAGGCTGCCGTATCCAAGTACGACGTCGGCTTTCCTTCCCATCTTATCCGGTACGATCAAATTGAGGATGATGCCACCGTAGGTGGAGACGGTCATGCGGTACTCTCCAGCGGTGAGGGTATAGGCCATCACCTGTTCACCGAATTCCGATGTCTTGCCGTATTCAAGTTTCTCGATCATGGATGCCTCCTATGGTGCCATTCTACGATGAAATCGTAATCATGGAAACACTCGACACATTATTTCGTATGGAGATAACTTCTATTGTTGCGAGACCATGTAGTACATTCGTGGTACATGGAACGGTCCCTTGAACATGTTTCCCTTCAATGGTGTGGAGAGGCTGTTGTCCTTATGCAGGTATCCATACCATTCTCCATATTCATCATCGGCGAAATGGGAGTGGATGTAAGTATCCACCATTGCGAATCGATCGAGGTACTTTTGGTCATCGGTGAGTCTGTAGGCCATCCAATTCGCGATCGCCGCTTCATTCTGGGGCCACCAGAATTTCATGTCGTGCCAGTACTCGGTGGGACTCTTGCCCAAGGCGTCGGCGAAATAGCGGATTCCTCCACGTTCGGAGTCCCACCCTATCCTCCACATCCATTCGAGCATCTTCAATCCCAGTTCCCTCAGATGTGGATCATTGTCCCGGTATCGTGCTTCGTTGAGTATGAACCAGGCCCCTTCGATGGCGTGTCCGGGATTGAGCAGGCGACCTTCGAAGTGTTCGGCCATGAAGGATCCGTCGGGAGCGCACTGCTCGAGCACCAATTGCAGATCTTCGCGCACAAAGTACCGTTCGATTTCGGTGATGAGGGAATCGATCAGCGCATCGAGATACTGTTTCCGCTCAGGCAAGGCTCTCCGTACCTCTTGTGCCGTGTTGAGCAGTATCATCGGAACTCCGAAACCGATGGAGGGTTCAATCTCCTGGTTGAATTTGGGAACCAATATATCCTTGCTGGTCCTGTAGGCCAAAACCTTCTCGAGCAGACGGAATGCCCGTAGTGCGTAGGAGATATCCTTGGCTGCCCTGCTGTAGGCTGCCCAACCAATAATGGCGAAGGTTTCACTGAAGAAGTAGCGCGTTCGCTTGATCACCGGTTGTCCTTCGGCCGAAACTCGGAAGAACATGCGTCCATCGGTGTCGAAGCAATGGTTGTCGATGAAGTCGACGAGGTTCCTGGTTGCATCCAAGTAGGCTGTATCGTCCTTCACATCGGCATAGGTGGTGGCGAAGGTCCAGAGGGCCCTTCCTTGGAACCAGACCGATTTGTCGGTTTCGAGTAGGGTTCCGTCCCTGTCGAGTCCAGTGTATATCCCTCCGTTCTTGCGGTCCATGCCATGTTCCAGCCAGAACGGCAGGATGGACTCCAGCAGTCGTTTCCGATATGTTTCACGATACGTTTCTATTGGCATCAACTCCTCCTTCATTTGTACTACATATTATATGAGGAGAGGAGGAAATCGCAAGTATGCTGAAGGGAACTCCCGGAAATAGTAGTTGTCTCTCATTTTGGCATTGAAATTCTTGAAAAAAATGTTTGACAAATAGATATTCCTGCTTGATACTGACTTTGTAGTACAAACTACAATTCAGAAAGGAGAAGTAGTATGAGAAAACTAACCGCTATCGTTTTGCTCCTATGCCTCGGCTTCACCGTGTTTGCCGCCGGTAGTCAGGAAGCAGCTCCCACCGTGGCCGCTTGGGAGGCGAAGGGAACACCACTTGCCGATGTGCGCATCAGACAGGCCTTACGTCTCGCCATCGATATGGAGACCATCGTGGACGAATTGTTCGAAGGAATGGCACAGAGGGCAGTCGCCATGACCAGTCCCGGTTCCTGGCTCGCAGACGGACTCGATGCCTACACCTACGATCCCGAGAAGGCCAAAGCTCTGCTTGATGAGGCCGGATGGCCCAAGGATTACACTCTTGATGTGGTCTATTACTATGGAGACCAACAGACTGTCGATTTGATGGCCATCATTCAACAGTACTGGGCCGCAGTCGGTGTGAAATCGTCATTCAGGAAGCTTGAGGGCGATCTTGCAGCTCAGCTTTGGGTCCCTCCCGCCGACAGGAAGAATGGTCCTGCCGAAGTCAAATGGGATCTCGCGTACGCCGCGGTTGCGGCTTTAAGCGAATACGAGTTCTACGATCGCTTCGAGAGCACCGCAAGCAACAACTCTTCCATTCCTTGGCAACAGGGTCTCGATGAACTCGTGCAGGCGACCCACAAGACCGCCGATGTCGAGCAGCAGAAGGCCGCCTTCAAGGCACTTCAGCGTGAGATCAACAAGAACATGTACAACATTCCGTTGTACCACCAGCTGTCCTTCATCTACACCAGCGACCGTGTTGACCTCGCAGGTAGCGAACTGGGCAACGACCAATTCTCCTTCGAGAAGCACATTCTCGATTGGACCACCACCAACAAGGACGGTATGATCTACACCAATGGTGGACCGATGGAGTTCTATGAAACTCCTGCGGTGAACCCCGGCTTGTACCTTTACCAGGAGCTGCTGTTCGACAAGTTGGTCAATGCCGATGCAAACCTCACTCCCACCGAGGGCATGCTTGCCAAGAGCTATTCCGTAAGCGACGATGGTATGGAGTTCACTTTCAATCTTCGCAATGATGTGAAATGGCATGATGGCAAGGCCTTCGGTCCCGCCGATGTCGTATTCACAATCGAGTATCTCATCAAGACTCCCGGCTTGAATGCTGTTGCATTGAACACTTTCCGTTCGATCAAGGGGGCCCAGGATTACCTCGATGGGAAAGCCTCTTCGATCAGCGGTATCAAGGTCGACGGCAACACCGTTTCGATCAGTTTCGCGAACCTCGACCCGAATGCCCTGTTGACCTTCAGCCAATGGCCGATTCTTCCCAAACATCTCTTGGAAGGCTCCAATCCTGTGACGCTGCAGCAGAATGCCTTCTGGCAGAAGCCTGTCGGAACCGGTCCGTTCAAGGTCGCCCAGACCGTGTTGGGCAACTATGCGATCCTCGAACGCAACAGGAACTACTACCGTCAGGGAGATGGCAATGTGCAGAAGATTTTCATGCATGCCAGCGGCGAGAACGACAGCAATTTGGTCAAGAATGCCGAAAGCGGCAAGATCGACTATGCATGGAGCAAGAGTGTCGCCGATGCCCAATCGATTGGACAGATCGCCGACATGACAGTGAACCCTGTGAATATCCGTTACACCAGAGTCTTCTGGGTCAACCAGTACCCCCACCCCGCGAACATCAAATAGCGGAGTATGGTATGATCGGGGCTATGGCCTGCATGGCCATGGCCCCATCCTTTGAATTCCCCTGTGGGAGGACGATATCTTGATAACCTTCATCATCCGTAAAATACTGTTGTTGATACCCATGCTTCTGGTCATCAGCTTCCTCATCTTCCTTGGCATCGAACTCATGCCCGGAGATGCGGTCGATTTCATGATTCCACCCGACGCACTGGCACTCATCAGCCCTGCCGAACTCGATCAATTGCGTAGCGAACTGGGACTGGACGATCCGTTCCTTGTCCGCTATGTCACCTGGATCACGAACATGGCAAAAGGTGATTTCGGTTACAGTTTGCAAAGTGGCGTCGCCGTATCCACACTCTTGTCGAATACCTTGCCTGCGACGTTGGAACTTTCGGTCGCTGCCCTGGTGATCTCCACTTTGCTTGGAAGTCTGCTGGGTGTGGTGTCTGCGCTGAACAAAGGTCGTATCGGGGACAATGTGCTCACCGTTGCCGGTATGATCGGTGTGGCGATACCCCAATTCCTCTTCGGACTCATCATGATAGTGCTCTTTGTCTTCAACCTTCAGTGGTTGCCGGTGGGAGGTAGGATGACTCCAGGAAGCGAGGGGTTCTTCCAACGTATCGACCACTTGATTCTACCGGCGATCGTACTCGGTCTTTCGATGACCGCTGGTGTGATGCGCTATTCGCGTTCCAGCATGCTCGATTCGTTGAACAAGGAGTTCATCAAGACCGCCCGCAGCAAGGGCATTCCCGAGTGGAGGGTAAATCTGGTCCACGGTCTGCGGGTTGCGATGACCCCGGTCGCAGTCCTGATTGGATTCAGGCTGCCGATGCTGATCGGTGGTTCTGTCGTGATAGAGCAGGTGTTCCAATGGCCTGGAGTGGGACAGATGTTCGTTGCGGCGGTACGGAGCCAAAACACTCCGATCATCATGATGGTCGCGTTCTTCAGTGTCTTGATAGTGCTTGTCGCGAGTATTCTCGTCGATATCGCCACAGCCTTGCTTGATCCACGGGTCAAGCTCTCCTAGGAGGAACACACGTGGGAAGCAAGACGTTGCAGAGAAAGATGGATAAGTTGCTCGCCCTAGAGGAACAGGGAAAGTTGCAGAGCTCGAACACCAGCCGTTCGTTGCGGAAGTTGATGGCCAATCCATTGGCGATCATCGGACTGGTACTGTTCGTGGTGATGTTCCTTGCGTGCATGGGAGCTCCCTTGATCAGTACGTATGGTCCCAATGCGATCGATTTGCGCAACCGTTTGTCTCCTCCGGGTGAGGGACATCTTTTGGGAACCGACCAGATCGGACGAGACATCTTCACCAGGATACTGTACGGAGGACGCATCTCCATTTTCGTTGGACTCGGCTCGGCTCTGGGTGCGGCTCTCATCGGTGTGTCGCTCGGTACCTACGCGGGATACCGCAGGGGCATGTTGGATGCCACGGTGATGAAGGTAAGCGAGATCATGATGAGTTTTCCCCAGATCATATTGGTCTCCATTCTCGTCACCATAGTGGGCCAGAGTCTGTGGAACCTGTTGCTCATCTTCATCCTCACCGGATGGCCGAGCATGTACCGCATGGCACGGTCGCAGATGCTCAGCATTCGTGAGCAGGAGTACATACAGGCGCTACAAGCGTTTGGAATCGGAGGTTTCACGATCAGCTTCAAGCATATGTTGCCCAATGCGATCGGTCCGATCTTCGTCAACATCACGCTATCGACGGCGATGTTCATCCTCCAAGAGGCGGCGTTGAGTTTCCTTGGATTGGGAGTGCCTCTCGAGCAGGCGACTTGGGGAAACATCCTCAATGTGGCCCAGGATCTCAATATCCTGCGCAATGCGTGGTGGGTTTGGTTACCGGTGGGACTGGTGATTACGATCTTCGTGATGGCGATCAACTTCATTGGCGATGGGTTGCGTGATGCAGCCGATCCGACACAGGTGGGCTGAGATGGCATTCAATGAATCGAACGACACGATCCTCGAGGTGAAGGACCTTTGCGTCAACTTCTACACCAACCAACGGTGCAACAAGGCGCTGCGCAATATTTCGTTCTCGATGAAGCGGGGAAAGACGCTCTGTATTGTAGGTGAATCGGGATGCGGCAAGAGTGTGACTGCCAATTCGATCATGCAGCTGCTACCCGAGCTTTCCCGCATCGAATCCGGTTCCATCACCTACCATGGTGAAGGGCAATCCATTCGGATCGATTCCCTCAAGCGCAATGGTCGCAAGATGCGCCGTCTGAGGGGGCAGGAGATCGCCATGATTTTCCAGGATCCGATGACTGCGCTCAATCCGGTGTTCTCGGTCGGTTTCCAGATCGACGAGATGTTGCAAAGTCATCTGCCACTTTCCAGGAAGGAGGCCACCGAACGTTCCATCCAACTGTTGAAGGAGATGGGGGTACCGCTTCCCGAGCAGAGGGTGCATGAATATCCCCACCAATACTCTGGTGGCATGCGTCAGCGTGCAATGATCGCAATGGCGATGGCGTGCGCTCCGAAGATTCTGATCGCCGACGAACCGACGACTGCCTTGGATGTGACCATACAAGCCCAGATATTCGAATTGATGCTCGATTTGAAGCATGAAAAGCAGATGGCGATTTTGCTGATCACCCACGACATGGGAGTGGTGGCCGAGATGGCCGACGATGTCGCGGTGATGTATATGGGAAATATCGTGGAGAGCGGCAGCGCCGAACAGGTGATGGCCTCCCCTGCCCATCCCTATACCAAGGCACTGCTTGAATCGATACCGGTGCTTGGCAAGGGAAAGAACCAGAAACTCGAGCCCATCAGGGGAACCACACCCGATCCCTACGATCGTCCGAAAGGGTGCCAATTCGCTCCCAGGTGCGATTATGCCACCGACGGGTGTGCCGTTCAAATGCCATCCGAAACGATTGTCGAAGATGGACACATGGTCCGTTGCTTCCATCACAAGGAGTTGCTCCATGGCTGAGAATCGCGATGTATTGATGAAAATTGAAAATCTCAAGACATACTTCCCAGTGAAGAAGGGGGTATTCAAGAGGACCGTAGGTCATGTGAAGGCCGTCGATGGAGTCGATCTTGAGGTTTACCGTGGTGAGACGCTGGGTATCGTGGGTGAATCGGGATGTGGGAAGACCACTTTGGGCAAGTCGTTGCTCAGGTTGTGCCAGCCTAGCGAGGGTAGCGTGCACTATGCGTTTTCCGATGGCACCAAGGACATCATGCGGCTGAAGGGCAACGAGTTCGACAAGGTGCGCAGGAATCTGCAGATCGTGTTTCAGGACCCCTACTCGTCATTGAATCCCTCTTTCACGATTTTCGGGGCCTTCAACGATCCTTTGAAGAAGTTCGGCATAGGGGATAAGAAGGAGAGGGAGGATTTGGTGGCCCGTTTGCTCGCCGATGTGAATCTTCCCCGTGACTACATGACCAGGTACCCCAACGAGTTCTCGGGTGGGCAAAGGCAAAGGATCGGCATCGCACGGGCGCTTTCGGTGGATCCCGAGTTGATCGTATGTGATGAGGCGGTTTCGGCGCTCGATGTCTCCATTCAGGCGCAAGTGCTCAAATTGTTGAAGAAGTTGCAAGTGGAGCGCAATCTCACCTATCTGTTCATCACCCATGACCTGTCGGTCGTGGAGTATGTGGCCGATAGGATTGCGGTGATGTATCTCGGCAAGGTGGTGGAGTTGGCCGAGACGGACGATCTGTTCGCACATACCCTCCATCCCTACACCAAGGCGCTGCTCTCGGCGATTCCCATCGCAGACATCACCAAGAAGAAGAAACGGATTCCGCTTCAGGGAGATGTACCGAGTCCAGTGAATCCACCTTCCGGATGTCCGTTCCATCCCCGATGCCAACATGCCACCGACCGCTGCAAGTCGGAAGTACCGAAATTGCGACCATTTGTATTCGAAGGCAAGTCACACCAGGTAAGTTGCCATTATGGCGAACAGTTCGCCGAAGAGACCACATCAGTATGATCAGGACCTATTCAAGGAGAACCCAATGAAGCACACACAGACAATCCGACACATCAAGGGAGTGATCCCCGCCATGTTCAGCACCTTCGACAAGGACGAGAAGCTCGATCTACGGAGAGCCGGGATTCTTGTCGACCACCTCGTCGAAGCGAAGGTCGATGGACTCTACATCACAGGAAGCACCGGCGAAGGGTTTCTGATGACCGATGAAGAGAGGATGCGGTTCGCCGAAGTGGTGGTAAAGCAGGTGGCCCACCGTATACCGGTGGTGGTCCATGTGGGATCCATCGGTACATCGAAGAGCATCGCTCTCGCACGCCATGCCCAAAGGATCGGAGCCGATGCGATCAGTTCCGTACCGCCCTTCTACTATCCTTTCAATGCCGATGAAATTCATGGCTACTACCGCGATATTTCGGAGGCGGTCGAACTGCCCATGATCGTCTACAACATCGCTCTCGCAGGACTGATGAACAACAATCTCGTTCGGCGCCTGGCAACTATCGATGGGGTGTGTGGTCTCAAGTTCACCGGTACCCAGCATCACGACATGTCTGCGTTGAAGCAGGAGCTCGGCGAGGATTTCATGGTCTACTCGGGTTGCGATGAGATGGCGACCCAAGGGTTGCTCGCAGGTGCCGATGGCATCATCGGTTCGTTCTACAATCTGCTTCCCGATACGTTCAAGGAGATTTATCATCTTTGCCAACAAAAGGATTACGCCGCTGCGTTCGAGATCCAGAAGATCGCAACCGAATTCATTCTCAAGGTCGTCCCCCATGGTCATTTCGGTGTGATGAAACAGTTGCTGACAGATAGTGGTGTCGATGTGGGTTATGTGAGAAAGCCATTTGTGCATCCCGATGCGAAGGTCATGGAGACGGTATGGTCTTTTATCAAGGATCTTCAATGTCGTACGGGAAATCTGCATATGGCGTTCGTTGGCAACCATATAGCTTGATGAGGTCGTTCCATTCGAGTATTTTTAGGTGATAGGGAATAACATGAGGAATCTTAAGAACAAGAAGCTGTATCTCCAAGTCTATGAAGAGTTGCGCGCCTTCATCGTCCAGAACAACCTCCGTCCCGGTGACAAATTGCCTACCGAGATGGAGATGGCCACCGCTCTTGGGGTATCGCGCAATGTCCTCAGGGAGGCGATCAAAACCTTGGAGATCATCGGTGTCGTCACCAGCAAGCCTGGTGTCGGTATCGTGGTCAACAGTTTCAATGCCAATTTCCTCTCCAGTTGTATCTTCTTGAACCTCATCGGGGATGATGTGGATCTGGTAAGCCAGTCACAGGATGTGCGCAAGGTACTCGAGCTGGGGTTCGCCCGTCAGAGTTTCGATACGATGACGGACGAACAGATCGAAGAGCTGGAAGGGATATTAAAACAGATGGTCGGCACCGACTCCCACATCGACTTCTACACACTCGATGCCGACTTCCACAAGATCATTCTGAAAAACATCAAGAACGATGTGCTCATCGCATTCATCGATTCTGCTTGGGCTTGCGACCGGTATTACCGTTCGAAGTTCATAGACGACAGCAAGCTCCGCTACGACAAACACAAGAGGATTCTCGATGCGTTGAAGCGTCGTGACTTCGACGCTTTCCAAGATGCTCTGGTCTACCACTTCTCCTACAACTTCAAGGAATCGATCGGAGTACTTCCCATCTGATCCTCCAGGATGGTTGTCGGTATTCCCAGCTCTTCTCCGATCTTCACCAGGTGATCAAGGACATTCTTCTTCACCGGAACTCCATGGAGGGCACTTTCCGCCTCGGCTTCATGTTCCTTCAGCCCGGCATAATAGACCCGAGAGGCTCCTTGTGCGGGACTCGACTGCGTCAATTCATCCAGAAGATGGTCCATGTCCCGTTTGAATGCAACCGGATCTCGGAACAAATCGATCTTGAGTGCTCCGAAGAAATGGCATACCCGGGCACTGGTGGCCTCGCTGTCCATCACATCGGCTCCAGCCTGACCACCACTGGTGATCGCTGTGAGGATGTCTACCATGGTGGCCAGACCGAATCCCTTGTGGCCTCCATACTGTTCCCCCTCTCCTCCGAGAGGAAGGATTCCCCCTCCCCTCTGGAACAACATGTCGTCCAGGAGGGTATGGGCATCGGTGGTTCCCCTTCCGGTGGTGTCCACAGCCCATCCGGGAGGTAATTCCTTCCCATCCCGATCGTAGGTTTCCACTTTTCCTCTGGTCACCACTGTGGTGGCCATATCCAAGGTGAACATCTTTCCACCATTGGCGGGAACGGAGAATGCCAGGGGATTGGTACCGAACATTGCCCTACGTGCGAAGGTGGGAACTCCCAAAGCGGCGGTATTGGTCATGCATATGCCGATCATATCCTCCTTGGCCGCCATTTCGGTGTAGAAACCGGCGATACCAAAGTGGTTGGAGTTCCTGATCGAAGCGAAGGCCACTCCCCGCTCCCTGGCCGTTTCGATGGTCCATTCCATGGTGCGCCTACTCAGTCCCATCCCCATGGCACCTTCGGCATCCAGGACTTTCGAAAGTGGAGTTTCCCTCAGTACGGTAGGTTGCACCGAACCCGACATGAGCCCTTGCTTGATCCCGTTCACATAGCGCCACATTCTGGCCACTCCGTGACTGGGAATTCCCCTCGCATCGGCCGAGACCAGGATATGGGCCGAATCATGGGCCTCCTCGTTTGGAAGGCCCAACTCGAGGAATATCTGTGTACAGTACTGCTCCAACAATTCCCTTTTGATGCGTACGCTCTGTTCCATCCTTGCTACCTCCCAAGATATCCACCGTCAACGGGAATCACTGTCCCGTTCACGTAATCGGAGCCTTTGGAGGCGAGATAGATCGCGGTGCCCGCGATATCTCCGGCAGTGCCCCATCGTCTGGAGGGAATCCTTTCGGTGATCTTGGGGTATCTCTCCTTGTCATTGATGAGAGCGATGTTCATGTCGGTATCCATGTAGCCCGGTGCGATGGCATTCACATTGATTCCTTTCGAGGCCCATTCGTTGGCAAAGGCCTTGGTCAACTGTGCCACCCCACCCTTGCTTGCCGCATATGCAGGGACGGTGATGCCTCCAAAGAAACTGAGGAGGCTGGCAATATTGATGATCTTTCCGTACCCTCTCGGAAGCATGACGCGTGCTGCCCGCTGACAAAGGTCGAAGGTTGCACTGAGGTTCAC
>CAYZJV010000041.1:13687-25556 GCA_964478945.1 uncultured Spirochaetaceae bacterium
CCTCGGGAGCCGCCGGTCACAATGGCTTTCTTATCTTGTATTGAGAAGTAGTCCATGTATCGTCCACTCACTCGTTGGGGTATTTCAGGCCCCATCTGGCACGCACGTCGTCCATGATGCCCATGATGCGCAGTATTTCGTCATGTGGCATCTGGGGACATTCCATGGCGCCGGCTTCGATCGCATCGATGCAGGCTTCGACCTGGTATTCGAATCCGGTGATCTGTTGCGGTTGCACGATTTCCTTCACCAGCTGGTATTCACTGTCGAATACCCGAATCTTCTCAGGATTGTTGATGTTCACCACCTCGATGAAGCCTTTCGTACCGAAGAGCATCCCTCGGCGGTCGGTGATCGCATGCTGGCTCGAGTGGAGGATGGCGATCTTTCCATCGGGATAGCTGAAGGTGAGGCTGTTGTGCCCATCCACGCCGGTTTCGGTCATCACCGCACTCGCATCGAATGAGGAGAAGCCGTCACCAAGGACCATGGACATGAAGTTGATGGTATAGACACCCACATCGAGTAGGGCCCCTCCGGCGAGGTTGGGGTCCATCAGGCGAGGTACGGTGTCGATCGCATAGCCCAAATTGGCAGTAAGGCTGGTGATCTCGCCTATGATGCCGCTTTTCACCACTTCATCGAGCATGTTGCGCATCGGTACGTAGCGGGTCCAGATCGCTTCTGCGAGCAACAGGTGCTTCTTCTTCGCCAGATCGATCACCTTCTTGGCTTGTTTCGCATTGACGGTGAAGGCTTTTTCACAGAGCACCGGCTTGCCGTGTTCCAGAGCGAGTTCGATGTGTTGCGCATGGTGGGAATGTGGTGTTGCCACATACACCAGTTGCACCTCGGGATCGGAAAGCAGCGCTTCGTATGATCCGTAGGCCTTCCCAATGCCGAAGTCTTTCGCGAAGGCTTGGGCCTTTTCGATCGATCGTGATCCTATGGCGTAGGCGCTTGCCCTATCCATCTTATTGAGTGTCTTCGCCATTTTTCTGGCGATTCCTCCTGCTCCGAGTATTCCTACCTTCATGGGTCATGCCCCTCCTTGTTGATCGTTGTCCCTCCATTATAGCACGGGAAGGCCTTTCGAATCTTATGGCCACCTACATGGAATTGACGATTCGACTCCGGCAATTTACACTTGACATGAAAAGGGAGGTTTGCCCATGAACGCATTGAACAATTACACCAAGATCGTTGCCACCATCGGTCCCGCTTCGGAATCGTACGAGACGATCAAGGCAATCATCACCGCGGGAGCCAGGGTGATCAGGTTGAATTTCAGCCATGGCAATGCCCAGGAGCAACAGGTTCGGGTGGATCGTGCGCGACAGGCGTCGGCGGAACTCGGCATTCCCATATCGATCTTCCAAGACCTGCAGGGTCCGAAGATCAGGATTGGGAAACTGGTCGATGCTTCCTTCATCCTTGCCAAGGGCGATCCGATCATCCTCACCACCGAAGAGTGTCTTGGCACGAAGGAGAAGATCAGTATCGATTATCCCCATCTGCATGAGGAGGCGAAGGCGGGCAACCGCATACTCATCGACGACGGTTTGATCTCCCTGGTCGTCGACAAGATAGTTGGACACGATATCCATTGCATCACCGTCGAAGGAGGAGTGGTGAAACCACGCAAGGGAGTGAACCTTCCCGGGGTCCCACTGTTCCACCTTTCATCATTCACTCCCAAGGATGAGGAGGATCTCGCATTCGCATTCGAAAACGAATTGGACTATGTGGCACTTTCGTTCGTCCGGAGTGCGAACGATGTGAAAGCCCTCAGGGAATTGATGTGTCGTCGCTACGGGAGGGAAATTCCGATCATCAGCAAGATCGAGAAGCCGGAGGCTGTGGACGATATCGTGAACATCATCGCCGAATCGGGTGTCATCATGGTTGCAAGGGGAGACCTTGGGGTGGAGATGTATCCCGAGGAGGTCCCCATGGTGCAGAAGGCAATCATTCGCTCCTGCCACAGTGCGGGATTGCCGGTCATCACTGCGACCCAGATGCTCGAATCGATGATGGTGAATCCCCGTCCCACCCGGGCCGAGACCAATGATGTTGCCAATGCGGTGCTCGACGGCACCAGTGCGGTGATGCTCTCCGGCGAGACTGCCGCGGGGAAATTCCCGCTTCAGGCTGTCGAGATCATGAACCGGGTGATCACACATACCGAGAAGAGCGCCGAATTCAAGCGATTGGTGTTGGACCAGGGTTTGAACCGTGAACATATCGAATTGAGGACCAAGCGGACGATCACCGATTCGGTGGGATTGGCCACACGAGAGTTGGCGATGGCCATCGAGGCTTCCAAGATCGCCTGCTTCACCCATTCGGGAAGTACCGCCAGAAGGATCGCGAAATTCCGACCAGGCACTCCGATCGTCGCCTTCAGCCCCATCGCATCCACCGTCACACGTCTGGCCATCAGTTGGGGCGTATCACCGATACTGATCGAAAACCTCAACTCGGTCGACGAGCTGCTCGAGTTCGCACCCACCTATCTGAAAAAGCACAAACTCGCAAAGACAGGAGACATCGTGGTGATCACCGCCGGTGTTCCTGTGGGCAAGGCTGGAATGACGAACATGATCAAGGTGGTGGAGATCGAGTGATGCGGTAACCTGAACGCACCTTAGTTGTCTCACCTAGCATATGATGAAACAAAAGAGAAATCGTATTTTCATCACATTGGGCTGTATATGCACCCTGGTGTTCTTTGTGCTGCTTGCCGGATGCAGTCTTTTCATCCCGCTTGAGACTTACGATGGTTCGGCACACGAATTCACCAATCCCTATGGGAGTGTCGATTGGAACGACGCGGTCCATTACGATGCCAATTTCCATACCCACACCCATTTGTCGGATGGAGATTTCGATCCCCACGCCGTGATCGACAGATACGCTGAGGCAGGATACTCGATCCTTGCCTTGACCGATCATGATGACCACCATTTTATGGTAAAGTCCGAGGCACTGTTTCCTTGGACCGCGCTCAATGCCTATTACCAGGAATTGTTGCAGTCCAGCACTCTCTGGGAAGCTCGTTCCGATGAACCATGGCAAAATCGTGATCCCGGAGCTTTGGGGATGGTGGCCATCGCAGGCAGCGAGATTTCCAATACGGATCATATCGGCAGCCTATTCAACAACTATGCCGGTGGTACGGAGAGTGAAGCGGTGGCGTTCACTGAAATTTCCACCAGAGATGGTCTTGCGGTATTCCACCATCCGGGAAGATACGATCGGACGGTGGATTGGTATGTCGATTATCTCGGCAGCTACGATGCGATCGTCGGAATCGAGGTCTTCAACCAAAACGATCGCTATGGCGGCGATAGAAGACTATGGGACAAGGTGCTCCACCAGATGATGCCGACAAGACCTGTGTGGGGTTTCGCGAACGATGATATGCATGGCATCGCTCATCTCGGTGCCAACAGGAATGTGTTCCCCTTGCCTTCATTGGATGAAACTCAAGTGAGAAGCGCGATGGTCGATGGTGCCTTCTACCTCTTTCGTCCGAAGTATATCGGGGACCTTCCTTCCAGTCGTATACAGGACATTTCAGTGACGGAAGGGAATATCGTGGTCACCATCGATGGCGAATATGAAAAGATTGAGTGGATCACCTACGAACCCATCAGGGGAAGAAGCATCGCAGTCGCTTATGGTGAGGAGTGTTCGCTCACCAAGGTTCCGGTGGGCAGCACGTTCGTGCGTGCGGTGATCACTCTTCCCGATGGGATGATGTACACCCAGCCGTTTGGGATTCGTGAAAAAGAGTGAGGGTCTCCGGATTTTCTCCAAAGACCCTCCCTTGCATGACATTGGCGCGAATTACTTCTTGCTCTTGGCCACCATCGAAAGGTAGGAGCGCATGATGTCGCCACACGAGTTCTCATGGATCTTCACCACGCCCATTTCCCTTTTGGCGCTTTCGGCCGAGTCGGAGGCATGGGCTGTGTTCACCATGATGTTGGAACCGAATTCACGTCGGATGGTTCCACCCGGTGCCTTCAGCGGGTCCGTGGGTCCAAGCACATCGCGGATCTTTCCGATCGCATCCTCCCCTTCATAGATGAGGATCATGCACTTGACCGAACCGGGCTGGTTCAGCTCTTCAAGAGGACAGGCCGATGGCTTGATTCCGGACATGAATTCAACGATCTGTTCGAACTGGTCCACCGCATATTCCACTCCGACACTTTCGGTGAGGGCCTGTTCGGTTTCCGAACTGAGGGTCATGTTGAAGTGGGCCTCCAACTGCTCCTTGGCCTTGCGTCCGAACACTGGAGAGAGTCTGCTCTTGAGTGCGTCCTTCACCGGGCCGTAGAATTCGAGGGCTTCGGCGACACTCATCCTGTGGACCTTTACTCCGATGATGCGCAATCCGGTCCTGCTGAACATGTCGATGATCGTTCCCGGTTTGCTCGAAGCATATTTCCAGTTGTCGGGTTTGATGATGACCAACGAACGCTGGATTTTCACAGGATTGGGATACACCGTGTTCTCAACGATGTTCTCCTCATCGGGAAGCCAATCGGCGAACAGCTTCATGTGGACATTCGCCGTCTCCTGAAGTCGTGGAGTGAGTACCGCAGGCTCGAAATAGGTGACTCTGTTGGGATCTTCGGGATCGGTGATGAGGTCGGCATATGTGTCGCGGATATTCTCACCGGTGAGGCTGTCGATGGTTCTTCGTTCCGGATTCACCGGCCCGCAGATCTCGCTGAGTTTCCTGCACGGATCCTCACCTCTGAAGATCAGCAACAGGGAACGGTGGCGTCTTCCCTGCGAAGGGGCCATATTGTGCTCGACATAATTGGCCAACAGTTCACTGGTCTTCTTCACATCCCCATCATCATGTTTTCTGATCAACTTGGCGTATTCTGAGACGAAATGCTCATCGGGTGCGAACATCTGGGCACCGACGAGCTCGACGTCCAAACGTGAGAGCAGACGGGCCAGTACTCCACCGGTTCTGCTTTTTGCGATCGTGTAGGGTGTAACCAACACATACGAAAGACTATGTTCCATGGTTCAAGACTCCTTGTTTCAATTCAATTCAATTACGGCCAACACTATACAGGGTATGGCGGTGAATGTCCATCTTCATGGGGAAGTTGACGGCAACTTGTCCAACTATTACAGATATTCAGTTGCATCAATCGTTCTTGTGGGATATAGATGGATCATGACGAAAAAAGAGAAGAGCGATGTGAAGAAAAGTTGTGACGCCTGCTCCGACGCGATCGATTATCTTGCCGATCTCGCGATAGGGATGTTCGGTCAGAAGAAACAGGTGCAGAAGGTGACCAGGGCACTTGCGCAGATGGAACAGGATCCCGACAACAAATTCCCCGAAGGTTGGTTCCTCAGCCAGATGAATGCCTATGTGGTAACCGAAGTCTTCTCCGAAGAGAAACATATCAAGGCCATCAAACGGGAGATCATCGAAGAAAATAATCCGAACAATCTTCTTATGTTGGATACTTGGCAGGAGAATCCGATGCGATGGGCTCCTTTTGTCATCGAAGAAAAATTGGGAGACGACTTCTTCACCATCTTCGATTTCGAAAATGAGGGGGAAGAGCTGCTCTATTCTCCTGCATTGACCAAATTGCAGAGGGAGGAACACTCTCGTGACAAGCGCTACATCGTGTTGCGCATATTCACCGGAGAGTGTTGGATCACCTACGGACCATACCACTACTACCAATTTGGAATCTCTGAATTGATCCAATGGGCATCCTTGTTGGACAAAGCAATGTTCGAGAACAATAGTTACTCGCAATTTGTGAAAAAGCACTTCCTCGACTTCTTCCTAATCGACGACATCATGATGATACCTTCCATCGGACATCGCAACGAACTGATGCACCATTGCATCAGAATATTCGAGGATGTCGAGATCGATGAATCGGCACTGCCCGGTTCGTGGGAGAGAACCGAAGCCGGTTCCCACTTGGTGAAGCTGGAATACAAGGGTATCAGCGAAGCAGAGATGGCCCGGATCACCGTCCCAGCCAAGGATCTCGCCTCCTTTCACAAGACATTGGATGCCTACTGGGATCCACAGACAATGCGTTTCCCCACCCTCTACATTGACAAGGAGATGCACACGCTCATGCTCGATTCGATGGCTCCCAGTGGGTATGATCTGCTGTATCGGCTGGTCAAAACGAGCCACCCCACATTCGACCCCAGCAAGAAAATGATTCTCCCCGAATGGGATTTCGATGTCTCCATGGACACCTTGTTCAGGACCCACAGCCACCTCAGCACCCCTTGGCAAGCCTTCACCAAACCGTTCGAGGGCAAGACATCCGCAAAGGATGACAATTCGGAAGGAATGGACATGTCGGGTATCAATGAAGCCTTGTCGGCACTTCAGGATGCCTTCAACAATGGGACATCGGTAGATAAAGACAAGATCGCCGAAAAAAGCGGCTTGAGCGTCGATACCATCGAATCGCTACAGGAATCCCTCTCTTCCCTACTTGCCAAACAAGTTCCGGCAATCGAAATTCCCATTGTCGACTTGGAGTACGAACTCGATATCCCAGAACCACCCCCTGCCCAAAAGAGACTATTCAGGAACAGCCTTTATGACAGTGCTCTGTTCAATGTCCACGATGATGATGCGGTGGAGGATATGTTCGAAGTGATGACCGGAGGCAAATTCAACGACGATCTGGATGAAGTCGGCATCATCGGAATCGTCTCGGAACTGTTCGAGGAGGCCTTCGCACCCGCAGACATCACCATCATGAACAGCTTTTTCCATTTGCTATTGGAGCGTGGGGAGCAGTGGATTCCCGTTCGATCGTATGCGGTGATGGTCTACAAATGGTTCGGCAATACGATCCTTCCCTCATTGGGAGTCGATTATGATGGGTTCATGGAAGAGTTCAGCACTTTCGTGGTACGCAAGCTCTGTTCACATGCGATGTGTGAGGTACAGGAGCGTCCTTCGAAGGAGGACAGGGCGAGAGGAACCTATCTGGTGAGGGGTACGATCTGTTTCCAGGACTTCATCGAGCGTTCATGACGATCATTTTAGGCGCCACTGTCCGGGCGTGGTCCCAAAGGATCGCTTGAACAGCACGTGGAACCGCTGGACATTGGGAAAGGCGCATTCGCTGGCGATCGTCTCTATGGTGAGATCGGTCTGCTTGAGCAGTGTGCAGGCCTGCTCAAGACGCATATGGGCAATCTCGGCATGCACGGTGGTCTTTCGTGCAGATTTAAAGCGAAGCTCGAGATTCCTTCGCGACACCGAGCAGGCCCGAACCACATCGCCTACGGTGATCGGTTGGGTGAAGTTGGCACGGATGAACCGTATCGCCTTGGCCACCACAGAATCCTGTTCGAGCACCACGGTGGTACTCTCCCTCTCCACCACCTCTTGGGGAGGAACAAGCAAGGTATGCACCTGATTGTCCGACCAGTGGGGTCCCGATGCAAGCAGCCTATCGACCAAAGCAGCACCGCGATAGCCGATGGTGGTGCAATCGAGACGCACGCTGGAAAGTGACGGCTCACAGAGTGTACAAAGCAAATCCTCATCGTCGACTCCCAACAAGGCAATGTGTTGGGGAACCTTTACCTCGATATCGGCACAGTGGGCTATGGCCTTCACTCCCGCGATATCATTGCAGCAGAACAGAGCGGTGCCCTCCTTGAGTTGTTCCAACCATGAGCGCAAGGCTGGAGAGGGTGTGCTCTGGTGCCACCAGGGTAGACTCCGTTCGAAACGGGGAAGCGTATCCACTGCCACTCCCGCCGCTTCGGCGAATCCCAACAACCTCTGTCGTGACCAGTGGACCCGTTGCACTCCACAATAGGCGAAGGATTTCGCTCCCAAGCGACGAAGGTACTCCCCCGCCCTCCGCCCTGTGGTAAAGTCGTCGTTCTGGACCCTGTGTATCATGTGTCGGCTATGGGCTCCTGCGATATCGACCACGGGTATGCCGAGTGAGGCGTATCGGTCGGCTTCCTCGGTACTCTCGATGCGTGCGATAAGTGCATCACACCGGTCCCTTCCCGAAAAGCGCAGCGGACGTAGTCCTCCTCCCGAACCTCTGAGGGACCACGAGCTTTTCTGTTTCGCATAGTCGATGATTCCCCGTGCCACCTGGGAGTCGTATGAATCTTGGAACCGCAACGATATACCTATGATTGCCATAAGGGAATACTACACGATAGTGTTGCGCAAAACAATATATCTTTGGCGTATTTCACGTATTGCAAAGCTTGCCGGTACTGGTACGATGCCAGTAGGAAGACAAGGAGAGAGACTATGCACACACCATATATCACAGTACCACAGACAAAGGCCAAGATGCCTGCCATAGGTTTAGGTACCTTTGGAAGCGACCATGTGGAACCACAATCCATAGCCAAGGCGGTACGGATGGCTGTGGAAATGGGCTATCGTCATATCGACTGCGCATCGGTCTATGGCAATGAGAAGCAAATCGGTGAAGTGTTGGCCCAATTGTTCGCCGAGAGAGTGGTGAAACGCGAAGAGCTGTGGATCACCAGCAAACTTTGGAACGACAAGCACGAGCCGGCCGATGCGAGGGCATCGTTTCTGCAGTCGCTTGCGGATCTGCAACTCGAGTATCTTGATCTCTATCTGATCCACTGGCCGTTTCCCAACTACCATCCCCCCAAGTGCTCGGTTGACAGCCGCAGTCCCAATGCGATCCCCTATGACCATGACAAGTACATGGCCACATGGCGGGTACTCGAATCGCTTGTCGACGAGGGTTTGGTGCGCCATATCGGTTCATCGAACATGACGATTCCCAAGTTGGAGCTGTTGCTGCGCGATGCGCGGATCACACCGGCATGCAATGAGTTGGAATTGCATCCGCACTTCCAGCAACCAGAGTTGGTCTCCTTTTGCAAAGAACAGGGGATCGTTCCGATCGGCTATTCTCCTTTGGGTTCTCCCGGTCGTCCCGAGCGGGACCGGACCGAGGACGACTCGGTCGATATGGAGGATCCGGTGATCGTGGAGTTGGCAAAGAAACATCACGTACATCCTGCGTCAATTTGTTTGAAGTGGGCTGCGGCCAATGGACATGTGCCCATTCCATTCTCCACCAAAGAGAGGAATATCCGGGCGAATCTGGAGGCGGTCGCCACCGATCCGTTGAATGCCGAGGAAAAGGCTGCGATCGATGCGATCGACCGCAATTGCAGATTGATCAAGGGACATGTCTTCCTTTGGGAAGGTGCGAACGATTGGCACGACCTCTGGGATGAGGACGGAACGATTACCAAATGACAAGGCGCCGAGGCGCAAGGAGGATTTCCATGAGTGAGAAGATGATGAAGGGAGCGTTGCTTCCGGGCAACAGTACGGTCGAGTTCAAGGAGTTTCCGATTCCCACCCCGGGACACGGCCAGGTGGTGGTGAGAACCAAGAGTTCCACCATCTGCGGATCCGATATTCGGGCGATCTATCGTGAGCATGTGGGCAAAGGCCCCGAAGGATACCAAGGAGTAATCGCAGGTCACGAACCCTGCGGACAGATCGTTGAGGTGGGTCCCGGTTGCAAGCGTTTCAAGAAGAACGATCGTGTGATCATCTACCACATCAGCGGTTGCGGCGTGTGCCACGACTGTAGGATGGGCTACATGATCAGTTGTTCCAGCGAGCATCGTGCCGCTTATGGGTGGCAAAGGGATGGTGGAATGGCTCCCTACATCCTCGCCGATGAGAAGGATCTCGTGTTCCTTCCCGATGAGCTCACCTACACCGATGGTGCCCAGGTGGCCTGCGGTTTCGGAACGGTGTACGAGGCAATCGAGAAGATCGGAGTGAGCGGCAACGATGCGGTGCTCGTCGTGGGACTCGGCCCGGTGGGATTGGCTGCCTTGATGTTGGCCAAGGCGATGGGTGCGAACAAGCTCATAGGTGTGGAGATCCAGCAGGAGAGGATCGAGTTGGCGAAGAAGCTCAATTTGGTCGACCATGTGTTCACCCCCGGTGCCGACACTTTGGAGAAGATCAAGGCCGTCACCGGTGGCAAAGGTGTGGAGAAGTCCATTGATGCGAGTGCGAACGCAGACGGTCGTGCATTGGCGATTCGCGCCACCCGACAGTGGGGCAAGATAGCCTTCGTCGGTGAAGGCGGTACGGTGAGCTTCAATCCCAGTCCCGACATCATCCACGATCAAAAGACCATCTACGGCTCCTGGGTGACCAGCATCTGGAGGATGGAGGATCTGGTGGAGCGGTTGGTGAGATGGGGAATCCACCCCGAGGATCTGGTGACCCACCGTTTCACACTCGACCAAGCCGACGAGGCCTATCGCCTGATGGCAAGTGGAGCCTGTGGCAAGGTGGCCGTCTGTTTCGATGAGGAGTTGAAGTAGGTATACTTTTTCACACCAATACTCCGGTCTTTATCATTCGAGCATGCCATCGATATCCTATTGTGGATGGGTGTGGTACTATTGCCGATGATCCATAAGGCCGGGAAGAATAACAGTCCGGGCCTGAAGAGAGATCGGGTTCGGACTTTTTCCATTCGTGGAAATTCATGTTGGCAGGTGGTGGAATAAGAGAATCATGGGCAGTAGGATTAGCCTTAGGACGACTGTAAAGAGGATTCTCATAACTACATTGGCACTTTTCTCAAGACTGTATGTGAAGCTCGAGCTTACGCGAATCGAGAAGGCTTGTACACAAGACGGTATCGCGTTGGAGACTGGGGATTTCTCTCCAATCCTTCATCCTATGCTGCAAGAGTACATCAGAAGACATACACACCTGCCCGACACCCAAGATATCTTCGACATGGTCATCGGAATACTTCGTATAAGAAACCAGATTGATCTTGCCCATGCAATGATGCAAAAATCGCTTTCCAAGCGGCTTTCCATCCTCACTACATACGATGATCCCACTTTCCAGTCTAAGGTGGTTGGAACGTCACAAGGTAAAGTGGTCTTCTTAAGCGGGTATTACTACTCTGGTTCGGGTGCGGTACTGGATTACCTTGAAGGTTTTGATGGTACCATAAAATGGGGCCCGAAGAGTGAATTGAGGATCATCAAGTTTCCCGGTGGATTGGCCGATCTCCTCAATCGACTGAGAAAGAAGGGTTCTCTGGAACTACAGGACATTCTCGATCTCTATCTCCATATCGTGGGAACTTTCCATATCCAAGAACCGCCAGGTACATATAGTATGCAACGGATGGTGAATACCGCCAGCCAAATCATAGTGCATGATGCCAAAGCTCAAGGGTATTTGCATGAACTTCTGGTGCTCTTCCAACAGATCAATGAATTGATGGGAATAGAGGGTATTGAGAAACAGTACATCACCTTATGTAGGGCAGGATTGCAACGGGCCTTCAATGCAATCATGATATCGAATCATAAAAGAATCCTTTTGGTCGACCAGGGAATCACGGCATGGCGTCTTCCCTATGCTGAGTTGGTGGTACCAGCCCAATTCATCATTGTGCATAGGGACCCAAGGGACCAACTTGTTGATGCAAATGCTGCCAAAGTGAAACATGGTGGAAGAGAGTGGACTGCAGAGGAATTTTGCAAGCTTTATGTGCAGAGAAGAAAACTGGTTGCACAATGGGTTCCGATCCTGGAAGCACAATATGGACATAGGTGTCTGTTGGTTTCGTTTGAGCACTTTGTGACAGATCATGACGAGGAGTCAAAAAGGATTCGAGAGTTCTTGGATCTGAACCACATGAAAACGGGCAACAAGCAGCTGAAATTCGATCCGACTGTCTCCATCAAGAATATCGGCAAGTATTGTTCAATACTGTCTAAGGAAGACATAGCTTTGATTGAACAATCATGTATCGAG
>CAYZJV010000042.1:0-22588 GCA_964478945.1 uncultured Spirochaetaceae bacterium
TGCGGTTCATATTTACTGTTATACCGTTTTTCCTGTAATATATGAAGACGTTTGATCGAGAACCTTTCGAATCCCCACCCGTGGGGAGAGGGTTTATCGTGTCTTGGACATGGAAGGAGTAACACGGCATGGAGAGGATACCGACATTCAGGAAGGGTGGAGTGCACCCGGATGACAAGAAGGTATTGAGCAACGGACAGGCGATCGAACGATTGCCGATGCCATCGGAATTGATTGTTCCGCTCTCACAGCATCTGGGAGCCCCGGCATCACCGTTGAAGCAGAAGGGAGACGCGGTGGTCGCGGGAGAGAAGATCGGAGAAGCTTCCGGCTTCATTTCCGCGAACATCCATTCTCCGGTCAATGGAACCGTCACCGACATCAGGAAGGTGACTTTGGCCAACAGCATCGTTACCGATGCCTTCGTGATCACTCCCAATGCCGAGATGCCTCTTGGAACATGGGATGAGCAACCCTATGGTGATCTGAAACCCAATGAAATGATCGAATTGGTCAAGGAAATGGGTGTCGTGGGAACCGGTGGGGCCACGTTTCCCACACATGTGAAGCTCATGGTTCCCAAGGGCAAGAGCGTGGACGCCCTGGTGGTGAACGGGGTCGAATGCGAACCATACCTTACCGCCGACCACCGTCTCATGCTCGAGCAGGCCGATCTGGTGTTGCGAGGCATCATGATAGCTGCCAAGATCACCAATCCCAAGAGAATCATCATAGGTGTGGAGAACAACAAGAAGGATGCGATCAAGGTATTGCGTGAGGCGGTTTCCGCCAATGGTTATCCCATCACCGTGACACCTCTGAAGGTGAAGTATCCCCAAGGTGACGAGAAACAACTTCTCAAGGCTACCATCAACCGTGAAATTCCTTCCGGCAAGCTTCCACTTGATGTGGGAGCGGTAGTGGTGAATGTGGGGACCGCCTTTGCGATTTATGAGGCTGTAGCGCTTCGCAAGCCTCTCATCGACCGTGTGGTGACCATAAGCGGTGAGGCGATGTCCTCCAAGAGGAATGTAAGGGCTCCCTTGGGTGCCAAGGTGGCTGATCTGATCGCGTTCGCGGGAGGGCTCGATCACGATCCCGACAAATTCATATCGGGTGGACCGATGATGGGATTCGCGTTCTATGATGACCAGACACCTGTCATCAAGGGAACCAGTGGATTGCTTGCCTTGGACAATGAACCTGCGATGAAGGCTCCCGTCACCCCTTGCATCTCGTGTGGCCGTTGTGTGGCAGCCTGTCCGATGGGTCTCCAACCTACAAGACTGTATCGATTGATCGACAACCGCCAATATGCCGATGCGATGGCCATGAATCTCATGGACTGCAAGGAGTGCGGATGTTGTTCCTATTCCTGTCCGGCGCACTTGCCGCTTGTGCATGGAATGAAGCTCGGAAAACGCTTGGGGAGGAAATAAATGGACGTACCGAAAACAATAGTTTCTTCATCACCGCATCTTCACGCCAAGGCGAATACCGCCAGTATCATGTGGGATGTCTCGATCGCGCTCACTCCGGCAACCTTATGGGGGGTGTATGTGTTCGGGTTGAGGGCACTTGCCATCGTGTTGGTGTCGATCGCTTCATCCGTGCTTGTCGAGTATCTTCTCAACAGGCTGTCCAAGGAGTCGACGATCGGAGACGGATCGGCTTTCCTCACCGGTTTGCTGGTGGGAATGAACATGCCCGCGGACGCGGCGTTCGCAGTTCCCATCATCGCTTCGGCATTTGCCATTTTTGTGGTGAAATGGACCTTCGGTGGATTGGGGAGCAATTGGATCAATCCCGCATTGGCCGGACGTGTGTTCGTATTCTTTTCCTTTACTGGATTGATGAACACCTACAGGATGCCGCGTACCTTGACAGTTGTGGATGCGACCAGTTCCGCCACCATGTTGACCGAGATGAAACTTGCGGTTGGAGAAGGGACCTTCGGTGGGCTTTCTTCCGCCGGTCTGTTGGCACAAAGGGGCTATCCCTTCACCGATTTCGCCGGTTCGGTGAGCGGATGGTTCCAGAATACGTTGGGAATCGGTCTCTCCCCCTATACCGTCGATGCCTTCTTCGGCAACATCGCTGGGTGTATCGGAGAGGTTTCGGCTTTCCTTCTTATTTTGGGGGCCGTCTATCTGTTCATCAAGAAGGTGATCACGTGGCATACCCCCGTCTCCTTCCTCGTTTCCTTCAGTCTTTTCGCCTGGATATTCGGCGGATTCAAGAATGGAATGGGAATATTCCAAGGCGATTTCGTGCTCCAGCTGTTCAGCGGAGGGATGATCCTTGGAGCCTTCTTCATGGCGACCGATATGGTCACCAGTCCCACCACCGGCAAGGGAATGATCATTTTCGGTGCGGGAATCGGTTTCTTCACCTTCCTTTTCCGGTATTTCGGATCCCTGCCGGAGGCGGTTTCACTGGCGATCATTCTGATGAACATTTTTGTTCCCACGATCGAGCGTTATGTGTTGCCGAAACGATTCGGTGAAGTGATTGCCGAACCAAAGAAGAAGGAGGCGAAGGCATGAGAAATTTCGCACGTGTGGGCATCACACTTTCGCTTATCGCGGCCGTTGCGGCTACGGCTTTGGCCATGGTCAATGCATTTACCGCTCCCAAGATCGCAGCGTACGAACTGCAGGTCATCAAGGACGCTCTTGTGGAAGTTTCGGGTGGGTACGCTGTAGGTGACCAGGCAACCACCGATGATCCGCTTGTCACCAATGTCTATCCCCTTTCGGGTGAGAACGGTGATACCGTCGGCCATATTCTTCAACTGGTCGGTACCGGCTATGGCGGTGAGATGGTCGTAATGGCTAGCTACCATGCCGATGGAGAGGTGATCGACGCGAGATTGCTGGCGAATGCGGAGACGCCGGGATTGGGGAAAAAGGCCGAGGTTCCTTCCTACATGGAGAAATTCAAGGGAACCGGTGGCGATACGGCGGTTCCGGTGAAAAAGGATATGTTGGGCAAGGCGGATGCGGACAGCGTCAGCGGTTCGACGGTCACCTTCACCGGTGTGGCGAAAGCAATCGCGTATGGATCCGACTATGTGAAGAGTTTGGGAGGCAAATGATGGCTGGAGAGAAGAAAAGTATCTTGACCAAAGGGTTGTTCAAGGAGAATCCCGTATTCATCCTCATGCTCGGCCTCTGTCCGACCTTGGGTGTTTCGACCCAGGTGATCAATGGGTTGGGAATGGGTGTCGCGGTTATTTTCGTGTTGCTGTTCTCGAATATCTTCGTATCGTTGTTGAAGAATGTGATTCCCAACAGTGTGAGGATTCCTTCATATATCGTGATCATCGCGGCATTCGTCACCATAGTCGAGATGGTGATGCATGCCTTCGCTCCGGCAATCTACAAATCGCTGGGAATTTTCCTTCCCCTTATCGTGGTGAACTGCATCATACTCGGGAGGGCGGAGGCGTTCGCGAACAAGAATACGGTAATGGATTCGATTCTCGATGCGATCGGCATGGGTGTCGGGTTCACTTTGGCGGTCACCCTCATCGCCTTGATCAGGGAGGTGTTCGGTGCGGGAACCATCACTTTGATGCCCATCGGTGGATTCGACGGAGTAATCGAGATTCCCTTGCTCTACACCTATCCGGTGCGGATCTTCTCGCTGGCAGCCGGTGCATTGTTGCTCATGGGGTATCTCAAGGCGCTTTTCGAGTGGAACACGAACAGGAAGGGGAGGTAATGGACCATGGCATATATCGCAATCTTCATCACTTACATTTTCATCAACAACTTCATTCTGACCCAATTCTTGGGATTGTGCCCGTTCATCGGCGTTTCCAAGAACAGCGAGTCGGCGATCGGTATGGGAATGGCGGTCACCTTCGTCATGGGAATCGCCTCGATCATCACATGGTTGGTTTACACGCTGCTGCTTGTGCCACTTCAACTGGAATACCTGCAGACGCTTTCGTTCATCCTTGTGATCGCTTCATTGGTCCAGTTTGTAGAGATGGTCATCCAGAAGAATTCTCCTGCACTGTATCAGGCCTTGGGTATTTTCCTCCCATTGATCACCACGAACTGTGCGGTGCTCGGCATCGCGGTGATGAACATCACCGAAGGCTATAATCTCATGGAGAGTTTTGCAGCCGGTATCGCAGCCGGCATCGGTTTCACACTGGTGTTGGTGTTGATGAGCAACATCCGTGAAAGGATGGATCTCCATCCGGTGCGCAAGTCGTTCAAGGGAGTTCCCATCGCATTCATCTCGGGAGGCCTCATGGCATTGGCTTTCATGGCCTTCGACAAATCGCTTCTCACAAATCTTCTGGGGTAAGGTGTTATGAATATATTGTTTGCATTCTTGATTATTGCTGCACTCGGCCTGCTGCTCGGCATGGGACTTGCACTCGCTGCGAAGAAGTTCGCGGTAAAGAAGGATGAGAAGGCTGAGAAGATACTCGACATCCTCCCTGGAGCCAACTGTGGTGCCTGTGGATACCCTGGATGCTCGGGGTATGCCTCGGCTCTGTCTGCGGGAACGGCCGAAAATGGTTTGTGTTCCCCTGGAGGAGCGAAGACCACCGCTCTGGTTGCGAAGATACTGGGTATGGCCGACGGTGGTGGAACGCAGGAGCGGATGGTGGCGTTCGTCCACTGCAGGGGTAACAACGAGTTGACGAAAAGGGATTACCAATATGAGGGGATCGAGGAATGCAGTGCGGCCTATATGCTGCATCAGGGCGACAGCACCTGCAAGTATGGGTGCCTCCACCTTGGTTCCTGCATGAGGGTGTGTCCCACGAATGCGATCCATAGGGATGGGAAGGGGAATGTGACCGTGGATCCGGATGCATGCATCGGTTGTCGTAAATGTACGCTTGTCTGTCCCACCAAGGTGATCAGGATGATTCCTGCCAGGGGGTCGCACGCGATAGGTTGCAATAGTCGCGACAAGGGAGCTGTGGTGAGGAAGATCTGTCAGGTCGGGTGCATCGCTTGTAAGATTTGTGAAAAGAAATTCCCCGAATCGGGATGTACCGTGATCGACAACCTTTCTGAAATCGACTACGACAAGCCGATGGTGCAAATCGCGGATGCCGCCGCGGCGTGTCCGACCAAATGTATAGTGGAAGCCAAGTAAACGATGCCATTGATAGTGGGAGCCTACAGCCAATTGTCTCCGGGGACGCCCCTGCATATTCTTGAGAGGGCGTTGGCGGAGGTGTACAAGCCTGTGCTCACCTATATCTACAAGCATCCCGACCTGCATCTGCATCTCTATTTGCCCGGGACCATCTTGGAATGGTTCGAACAGAACCATCCCGAGATGAACATGCTGATCGCCGATCTGGTGAAGAAGGAACAGATCGAATTGCTCACAGGAGCCTACCAGCAACAGATATTGCATATTCTTCCCGGAAAGGACAGATCGGGTAGGTTGGAGACCACCACCACCTTTATTCGCAAGAGATTCGGCAAAAGGGCCCGAACCGCCTGGTTCTTCAACCAAATATGGAATTCATCCTTCGTCTCCACCATGAACATGGGGATGCTCGATCGTTTGGTGATCTCCTCCCACGATCGTCTGCACGATCTTGTGGTCGCCACGGAACCGTTCGTGATGCAGGATATGGGTAAGACGATCGAGGTGTTTCCCTCCGACGACAGGATCGATGGGCTGGTGCACGACATCGGGACCGGTTCGAAAGGATACAAGGAGTTCCTCGAAACATTGCAGGCTCTCCGTTTCGATGATGGGGACCACCATGTCACCATCATGGTGAATCTCGATCGATTGTTGCAGGCGACCGCTCTCCAGCCCTCGCTTCCTCCCGTGTCGGAGTTGTTCGCCACCATTCTTGACCAAGTGGGTTCCCAGGTGGTCGACAAGGGTACGGTATTGCTCTCCACCATACCGCTGGGCACGCTGTCGACCCATGGATATTTGAATTCCGGGTGGTACGGAAGGGATACGACGTTGAAGGATATCGGTTCGTTCAATGGGATGTTCATCAAGTATGATGAGCTGAACCATCTGTACGGCAGATTGTTGTATCTCATGGATCTGGCTCGTCTATATCGGAAGAACAAGGACACCAAGAAGCGGGTGGAGAATCTTCTGGTGAGGGCCGGCAGCGGTGGAGCCTTTGTCCAGGATTCCTCAGGAGGCTGTTACCGGAGCAGTTACCGCAAGCAGATATACAGGTATTTGAATGAGGCCGAACGAATCCTGCAGGCAAGCGAGGAGATTCCCTATCCTCGTGAGCTCGACATGGATTTCGATCGGAAGGATGAGATGGTCTGGCTTGGAAAGAATCTCCAGGTGGTGGTGGATCCAAAGGGGGGGACACTCGCCGAGATCAACCATTTGCCTACCGGATGGAATTATGGCGATACCTTCAGCGGGTATGCTGCCGAGGCGGAACGACTCTCGTTCCATTCGCTTCGCGACGGTTCGTTCCAACGCTCGTTCAATGATGTGTTCCTCCCCCATGACGCGAAGCTGGAACATTATACGAAGAACTTGCCACGCCAAACCTTCGACACTTCGGATTCGACCTATTCGTTGGAGGTCCCCGACAAGACCCAAAACGAGATTGCCACCGAATGTGCGTTCGAACATGTTCCGTTTGGGATCGGAGAAGTCGTGCTGACCAAGAGATATCGTTTCAGGACCCATACGATTGTGGTGGATTTCTCCTTGGTGAACAATGGAAAGCATCGCAGCAGGGGTTTGTTCGGCAGTGAATTGAATCTCTCCGTAGGAATAAAGGATGGCCCTCCGTCCCTGTATACCGTGGAGAAGAGTCGCAACCGATCCCTGGCCGATGGGCGTGTGGTCGCTCCCAATCTCAAGAATGTGAGGATTCCCGATCCGCTCAACAAGACCCTCCTCTCGTTCGCATCCGACATACGTTTCACACTCCATAAGGAAGATTATTCGGTGAAGCTTGCAACTGTGGTGGGTATGGAGGTATTGTACCAGTACACACAGGTGTTGCCGTTGTGGGAATTCGATCTCGCTCCAGGAGAAAGGATGGAGTGGACCATCGGTTTCAGAATCGAACGCAGGGTGCGTTCATCCAAAAAGGACAAGGAGTCGACATGACGATACAGAACCAACAATTGTTCGATACGATCAAAGAAGAAGCCTACGATGTATGGAGGCGTCTTTGACCCCGAAACCATGGAGAAGCGGATAAAGGAATTGGAGACCGAATCGCTCGATCCCGATTTCTGGAACGACAAGGCGAGGACCGAAGAGGTGTTCTCGGAGATGAACGATCTCCGTTCCACCTTGGAACCTTGGCGCGATCTTGTCCAGGCGATTGCGGATGTGGAGGAGTTGATCCATTTGTATGAGGATGAGGACGATCCCGAGATCGATACCGAGGTGGATCAGCAGATTCTTCAGTTGGAGGAATCCTACAGACCGTTGAGGTTGAAGACCTTGTTGTCGGGAAAGTTCGACAAGAACGATTGCTTCCTTTCGGTGCATGCGGGTGCCGGTGGTACCGAAGCTTGTGATTGGGCCCAGATGCTCATGCGCATGTATGTCCGTTGGTGTGAACGCAACGGATTCAAGGTGGAGATCGTTGATATGCTTGAGGCCGAGGGTGGGGTGAAATCGGTCACCATGCAGGTGAAGGGTACCTATGCCTATGGCTATCTCCAAGGTGAGGCTGGAGTGCATCGTCTTGTACGGATCTCTCCCTTCGACTCCAACAAGCGTCGCCACACCTCCTTCACCTCGGTGTATGTGTCTCCTGTGATAGAGGATGAAGTGGAGGTCAATATCGATCCCTCCGATTTGAGGGTCGATACCTACCGCAGCGGTGGAGCGGGGGGCCAGCATGTCAACAAGACCGATTCCGCGGTGAGATTGACCCATATTCCCACAGGAATCGTGGTTGCGTGTCAGAACGAACGTTCACAGCATATGAATAGGGCGCTCGCGATGAAGATACTCACCAGTCGGTTGTACGAACATTATCGTCAGGAGCAGGAGAAGGAACATGCGCAGTATGCGAAGGAGAAGAAGGAGATCAGCTGGGGCAACCAAATCCGGTCCTATGTGTTCCAACCCTACACCATGGTGAAGGACCACCGCACCAACGAACAGGTGGGGAATATCCAGGGTGTGATGGATGGCGATATCTCCGTATTCATCGAATCCTATCTGAAATGGCATTCGGAGGTATGATCGATGGGGTGGAGGGATCGCAAGTTTCCTGTCATCCTTTTGCTCTGCCTTTTATCGCAGGTTCCCTATGCTTCGAATACCGTCAACATGGGATGGGTCGCAGTTGACCACATCGGTTCCAAGGGTGTGGTCGAAGAGGTGTTCGAGGTGGTGGGCGACCATCTTGCAGATTATGTCTCGATAGATCCTTATGTGCCCTTGGCGCTTGAAAGGATGGAACACAAGGTCCAACTCGAAGCTTTGCAGGAGAGACACGAATCCATTGCATCGTCCGATGGGGATTCGACCCGAGTCGAAACGCCCGTCGCTGAAGCGAATCCCTTGGTTGAAGGTGTCCAATGGAGCATGATGGACTTGCCGCGTGCATTGGAGGTTCCCTTGACCAAGGGTGATCGTACCATCATCCGTTATGTGATGGATCGATGGGATCTCGATGTGCTTCTGGTAGGTGTGGTGGAACCGTTTGATGTGCTTTCACGTTTGAGGATTGTCGAATATCGTTCAGATGGAAGTGTGTCCAATGTCCATGAAGCACTCTCCGCCAACGATTCCATTCCTTCCATGGTGCCACAAGCGATAGCCACAACCATGGATTACTTTTCACCACGGCCCCTTGGTATTGTACAGTTGTCGAATGTCGTTCCTGGTCTTGCAATCGATGGAGTTCCCTTCGACAGGTATCTTGTGAAGGAGTCGGGAACGTACTACCTGACGGTCACCGCTCCTGGATACGATGTTCAAAAGTTACCTGTTGCAGTGGAGTCCTCTCAAGTGACCACAGCTGTTGTGGAATTGAAGCAACAGGTGGGGAACCCTCTTTTGGTGACCAGTGAAAGCGGATTGAGCTTCATCACAATTGAGCATGTGGTGGAACAACAGGTTCCATTCGTATGGCTTTCGAGGAAAACTCCATTCTCACTGCATGCGGAGGAACCGGGCTTCATTCCGTTGGATCTCATGTATGACGATGTCGGCAAGGAAATTGTACTGGAATTTCAACCGTTGTGGATGAATCCGGTGTTTGGAACCAAACGGATGCAAGATGAAGTGTATGCCTCTTTGGGAAGGACACTTGTGGCGACTGCCCTTGTGGTGGTGCTCGACAGTGTGTCGCGAACAGTGGTCTCCTATTCGGGGGATAGGGTACCATGGCAACCGGCAATGCTCGGAGCCGTGGGTGCCACTGCGGTATCGGCATTCGACACGTTGTCCAGATTGTTTGCATATTACCAAAAAACGAAGTATAGTTCACGGTAACGGAACTACGAGGTGCAACAACGATGAAGAAGACTTTCGGCGCACGTTTGAAGGCGCTTTTCGGTATACGAACGATCGATGAGAATTTTTTCGAAGATCTTGAGGACATGCTCATCGAGGGGGATTTGGGTGCGAGAACGGCGATGGAAGTATCCGATGCCGTAAGGAAAGCAGCCAAGTCCGAGAAGAAGACATCGACCGAGGACCTGCAGCAACTGGTGAAACGACTGTTGGAGGATAAGGTGAAGGCCGCGGTACCGTCCCTGGTACCGGGCAAGACGAATGTCTTCCTTATTCTTGGTGTGAATGGGGTTGGCAAAACCACCACCATAGCCAAGCTTGCCACCTATTACCAGAAGAGGGGCGAGTCGGTCATCATGGCCGCGGCCGATACCTTTCGTGCCGCTGCGATAGACCAATTGGAACTGCATGCACAGCGGACCGGGTGTAGGATCATCAAGCACTCGCATGGATCGGATCCTGCGGCGGTGCTTTTCGATGCCATACAAAGTGCACATGCGAAGGAAGATACGCTGGTGCTTGCCGACACTGCAGGGAGAATGCACAATAAGGAAAATCTTCTGAGGGAGTTGCAGAAGATCGACAAGGTGGTCAAGTCGAAGGTTGATTCGGCGGATTGTTACCACAAGTTCCTCGTGATCGATGCAACCACCGGACAAAATGGTCTGAGCCAAGCCCAATTGTTCCATCAGGCGATAGGAATCGATGCCATCGTACTCACCAAGTATGATTCGGCGGCGAAGGGAGGAACCTTGGTGCAAATCGGAGAAAAGCTTGGCATTCCCATTTCCTTCGTCGGCATCGGAGAGAAGTATGGCGATCTCAAGGTGTTCGATCCGGAGGAATTTCTCGATTCCCTGGTGGGGATTTCCACATGAGGTCGCCCAGGGTGTTCCGTCTGGTCGCAGTGGGATTGGTGCTCTCCATTCTCCCTCTCTACGGTGCGCTCTACCGTTCCAATAGTCTGGGACAACGACTGGAATTGCTCTTGGCCGAATCCTCCCTTTCTGATTATCCCTATGTGGTGAGGGTTCAGAATCCTTCCACCGATGTGAAGGAGAGTTCCCTTTTCAAGGATGGGAAAGAGATACGGAGAAGCATCGAGGTTACCGATCCTACCGATTTGGGCAAAAGGATAGTGACCGAGACCACCTATGGTAACGATGGGAAGGTGGATACCGTGGTGACCACCTTCTTCTCCGGAGACCTACCACAGAGAGTTGAACAAGAGTCCACCGGCGTAGATGGAAAGTACCACATCCTCTACCGTTATGAGGATGGTCGTCTGGTGGAGACCAAGGAGTTGCTCGATGGTATGCTGGTGCGATTGACCACCTACTACAGGGGTGACGAGGGAATGCTTGCCGGGCTTCGCACGATCGATCTCGATCAGGAGGCCAGGGACTCCTTTTTCACCGATGATGGAAGGAATCCGGTGTATGGGGAATATCGTGGAGGTGATTTCACCAGGATTACGTTCCACCCCGGGAATCTGGTGATACGTGACGTCTGGTCGGACCAACAACCGAAGGTGGCAACTGAAGTCGCATATGATGAGGCTGGGCGTTTGGTGGTCAACGAAACGGTGGATGGCAGGTTGTCGAAAAAGATCTACGGTCCCGATGGGATGTTGCTTAGATTGGAGACCACCGGAGAGGATGGGAATGCCCGCACAGTTACCTACCAGTATGATGCGAATGGGGTGCTCGACCAGTCGGTGGAGACCATTTCGGGCGAACAGACCAGACGAATCGAATCCTGGTATGGTGGAGGAGCACTCCAAAACCAGACCGAATGGGTCGATGATCGGCCCGTGAAGGCCACCAGATATGTTGCCGACGGCACTTCGGTGGTCACATTGTTCGAGGAAGGGCGCCCCTATGTGGATATCACGTACGCTCCTGACGGGAAACGGGTGTTGAGTCTGGAATATCGTAAGGAGAGATGATGGTTACCCTGAAACTCGCCTGGCGTTATGCGTTTTCCCGCAGCAATCGGCACAGGAGTGCGATGTTCGTGATCATGTTTGGGATTGCGGTGGGCATGTTGGCGATCATCATCATGCTCTCATTGATGAACAGTCTTCAGAGCGATCTTCTCGATCAAGTGAAATCGGTGGAATCTTTCCATCTTCAGATGGTGTTTCCTCCCGACAATATTCCCGATCTGGCCATCGGGGATGTGGTTTCGACCCTTGCCTCCATCGATCATGTCACGCATGTGTTTCCCCATGTGAATACCCAGGTGCTGCTACAAAATGTCTCTTCCGATCGATCCACCACCGCGCGATTGCGTATAATCGACTCATCGATATGGGATGAGGGCAATCCATTCAGCCAACGGGCACATCTTCTTGCCGGTACTGTTGCGCAGGGTTCGAATATGGTTTTGGGTACGACACTGGCCATCACACTGGGGATGCGCAGTGTCTCCGATGTGAAAATGACCCTCCTTGCCTCCGGAAAAGCGGTGGTTCTTGCGCCCATGACCATTTCGGTGGGGCATGGGGGAACCTTCGTGACGGGACTTCCGGAGTTCGATTCCTCCACCGTGATGATGGATCTGGATGCGCTTGTGGACAATATCGGGGCCAATCGTCTGGTATATGGGTTGTATCTTGATGATGCGACGGTCGACCACGCGGGCAAGGTGGTTCAACAGATTCTCGACAAGTTTCCGGATGCAACGGTCAGGACTTGGCAGCAGGTCAACAGTGCCTTCTATTCGGCACTTATGCTCGAGAAGGTCTTGATGTATGTGTTCCTTTTCTTCATGTTCATCATCCTGGGGGTGAATATGAAGAATGCGGCCAGTCGTCTATTGCATGTGAAACAGCGGGAGTTGGCGATTCTTCGTGCGGTTGGTGCGAGAAGAAGATTCGCCACCGGTGTGTTTTTGGGCCAAACCGCGATCGTGACCATCATCGGTGAGACGATCGGGGTAGTGGGTGGACTGCTGCTGGGTACCCATATCGGAGCGGTCTTCTCTTTCTTCAATTCTGTGCAATACGTCTTCACCCAACGTGACAACGTCTTGCTCAGTTATCCCTTCACCACCCAGGTGAGGTCGGCCGAGGTGACGGTGATCGTCATTTCGGTGTTGCTGCTCTCCCTTTTGTTTACCTATATCGGGTGCAGACGACTGTTGCGTCGTGAACCCATGGAGATGTTGTACCATGATTGAACCATTGTTGCGATTCGATTCGGTGTCTAAGGAGTATGTCTCGGGAGACACACGGCTTTCGATTCTGGAGATGCTCGACTTTTCCGTTTCCAGTGGGGAATCGGTGGCCATCACGGGAAAAAGCGGGTCGGGCAAGAGTACCCTGTTGAATATCGCGGGGGGATTGGACGCACCCACCTCAGGTGAAGTACTGTTTTTGGGGAAACGGTTGAAAGGCATGCACGATAGGGAGTTGAGTGAATTCCGCAACAGACATATCGGATTTATATTCCAGTCCCATATTCTGCTCGACGACTTCAGTGCGGTAGAGAATGTGTGCATTCCCGCACTGATCAAGGGCGATTCCCGTAGAAAAGTGGTGCCGCGAGCCAAAGCCCTGTTGGAACGGGTCGGATTGGCCGAACGAATGCAACATCGGCCCAACAAGCTTTCCGGTGGCGAACGGCAAAGGGTAGCCATCTGCCGGGCATTGATCAATGATCCCGACCTGCTCATCGCCGATGAACCGACTGGTTCGTTGGATGAGGAGTCCTCAGGCGGTATCGAACGATTGTTGTTCGATTTGGTGAAGGAACAGGGGAGGACGCTGTTGTTGGTGACCCACGATACGCAACTTGCCAAGAAGTGTGCGAAGGTCCATCTTCTCCACAATCGGAGTCTCAAGGAGTTGTCATGAGCACCCGTTTCGGGAGATGGTTGTTCGCCAGTATTCTGTTGTTGCGAGGCAAATCCACCTATGAACGGGTGAGATTGATTCGTTCGGCGTTTCTCATCGCTCTGGTGATGATTCCCTTGGTTTTGGCACTTATCTTCATGGATGGGATGATGAGGGGAATCACCGACAAGTACATTCTTCTGCAGGATGGCCATTTTCAGGTGTATGCTCGAGAGGAAATCGATGGGGATTTGGGTGATATCGATCCGACTATCGTCTCAGCAGATTATGTGGTGTCCGGGTATGGTATCGTCTACTCGAAGGATGCCACAAGCGAGGTGAGGATCAAGGGTGTCGATGCCTCCTATTTCAACGATAGGAGAAGGGGGCAATTGACCTTCACCGACGAGCCGTTCGGATCGGAAACGGGAAGATTGGCTTCCGTCATACTGGGAAAAGTGGTTGCCGAACGACTGGGAGTCGAAGTGGGCGAACGGGTCGCCTTCATGGTGGTGCCCGATTCTTCGGCCATGGTGGTGCGTCCTGTGCTTGCCGTCGTTTCTTCGCTCTTCTCCTCGGGCTACCATGAATTGGACTCTTCGCTCGTGTATATGGACAGGACTTCGGCCTTGCGATACTTTCCCAAGGATAAGAATGCCTACACCGAGGTGTTGGTGCAGAGCGAAGCGTCCGATCGTTTGGATGGGATCGCATCCAATGTGATATCACAATCGCATCTCGATGCGGAGTATGCGACTTGGGACGAATTCAATACCACCGTCTACCAGAATTTCATCACGAGTCGCCAGGTGATACTGCTCGTGTTCATCATGATTCTTGTTGTCGCGGGAGTGTATGTGGCATCCATAGCACAGGAGCTGGTCCAGGATTCCATGCAGTCGATCGCACTGTACAAGACCCTTGGTGCCAGGACTGGACAAATTGGACGTGCTTTTTTCGCCGCCGTGATGGTGGTTACCGTTTCGGGTATGGCGATCGGTGTTGCCATCGGTTTGCTTGTCGGTTCCCAACTCGGATTCGTGATGGAATGGTTGGGGGAGTCGGGGATTGCAGGGCTGCAATACTATCTTCTCGATTTTCCGGTGGTGGTGTCGTGGTCGGATATCATATTCATCTGTTTCACCATGTTGGTGATTTCCAGTTTTACCGTCTTTCTTTCTTTGGGAAGAATACGGCGTATTTCTCCTTTGGAGTTGTTGCAACAAGATTGATTCGAAGGTAGTCTTATCGGCATGAATTTTGAAGTGTTTGTACTTGGCACCAGTGGCATGATGCCTCTTCCCGGTCGTTTCCTGACCTCGGCGATGGTCCGTCGAGAGGGGGAACTGTTTCTCTTCGATTGTGGGGAAGGGACCCAGATATCGTTGAAGATGTTGAATATCAAATGGAAGAAGATCTCCGCCATCTTCATCTCACATATGCACGCCGATCATGTGACCGGATTACCGGGCATGCTCATGCTCAGCGCTCAGGTGGATAGGGAAGATCCCTTGTTGATCTATGGACCTGCGAGACTTCATGAATATATCAACCAGACCCGGAAGTTGTTGGATATGTATATCAATTACGAGATTGTGGTGAAAACGGTTGAGCCGGGCATCGTGCATGAAACCGATGAGTTTGTGGTGGAAGCCTTCAAACTGGACCACACCAAACCATGTTATGGCTATACGATGAGGGAAAAGCCTCGACCAGGCATGTTCCATCCTGAAAAAGCTGAGGAGCTTGGCGTTCCCAGGGGTCCCTTGTGGTCGAAATTGCAGCATGGTGTGCCTGTCGAACTGGAGGATGGGAGGATTGTGCAACCATCGGAGATCGTGGGTGCACCCAGGTTGGGGCGAACATTCGCCTATGTGACCGATACGTTGTATATGAAGAGTATCGCCAATCATGTGGGAAAGGCCGATCTGTTGCTCTGCGAAGGTATGTTTGATGAAGCTCTTGTCGATAGCGCCCGCGAGAAGAAACATATGACTGCCAAACAGGCAGCCACGATTGCCAGGGATGCCGAGGTCTCAGCTATGGGATTGTTCCATTTCAGTCCGCGCTATACGAATCGGGATCTCAAGATATTGAAGGCGGAGGCGAGGGAAATCTTTCCCACCACATTTCTGGCGAAGGACCGTATGGTGTTCGACATTCCTTTGAAGGACTAGTCTTCTTCTTGCTCCAGATCGCTATCATAGCCGATAAGGCTGAATCCAGACCTCTCGGCTGCCATTTCGACGGCAACCGTTGCCTCATGGATGAGCTCCTCCATTCCAACTTCCCGTCGCTTGGTACTCGAATAGCCAATTTGGATGGCGGTATCGGGATGTTGCTTTCTCAGATTCTCAAGCAATGTGGCGAAGTAGCGTTTGCATTGCTCGAATCCATGGAAGGGGAGGATGGCTGAAACACGGTGTTCTTCGGTAAGGTAGAAGAACGATACGAGTCCCAGTCGATTGAAGAGGTTCTGCACGATTGTGGCATCAACAGAATGGAGATCGCGATCGGTTTTGGGAAGATCGATGATCGCCAGCGATAGTTCGTAACCCAAGTCGTCGGCACTCTCCAATTCACTGTTCAATCTCGCTTCGAATTCGTCCTCAACCACCGCCATTTCCTGTTGGGACAATCCACCATCCTCCAGTGTCTCCTCGATCGGCTCGAGCAATTCGGCGATCTCACTGCCGACAGCAATTGGATAGGGATATTCTTCGAACAGAACCGCTCGACCCAAACCCATATCTGATGCCATGGTGGTCTCGACTGGCTCGGTTTGGGGAATCGGTTCGTAGGTTTCAGTTGCGACCGATGGTGCGAAATAACGTGGTGGTTCCCATTCCTTTGGTACAGCTTCCTCTTGAAGAGCCTTTCTCTCGAAGGGTGTGATGTGTGGAACAATGTCCTCCAGTCTTCTTGGGGAGGGCGCTTCGGTTGGTACCACCGGTTCCGCAACTGTTTCGGAAGCGGTGGGGAGCGGCACAACCGTTATCTTTGCTTCTTCATCGGGAAGCACATACAGTGGAGCGGTGTAGACATCCTTCTCAAGTTCATCTTCACGGTCGGTGTCTTTCGGTATATGGGGAGGTCTGATGGCCAATGAGATAAGTACAAGTATCAATCCAACAATGATCGGAAGCAGCCTGAGAAGTACCGAATACATCATGTCGGTGGTGATTCGCAAAAGTGGAAGCCCATGGAACACAAGCAGGTAGGTAAGCGCTCCGAGCACAATCGAAGTGGCGATTGCAGAGATGGCGATGGTGCCTGCAGGGCTCTTTTCTCGATGTTTCGACATGGGCTTATGAGCTCTCCAATCGGCAGTAGCGGCATCGCTTTACAACACCACCGGCTGTCTGTATGATATGTAATGCATTATAGCGTTTCGGATGGCATATGACAAGGAATTATGTGGTTTTGTTTACCTTTATCCTTATTATCACCACGTCCCTATTGGTTTCGCTTACAGGACCCAAAGGCTTCTTGGTGAATAGGCGAATGCAAGTCCATGTGGAAAATGGGGAGAGGCTGCTCGAACAGAGGCAATTGGAACAAAAGGATCTCGAGCAACGCCTCAACGATGTTTGGTCAAAGGATTCCTTGCTTGATGCCGCGCGAACACTCGGGTATGTCCGTCCAGGCGATACCGTACGATACTTCTTCGATGCCGATGGCAAAGTCCCAAGGCAGAGTGTGAATCACACCCACATGCTGGAGCCGCTTGACGCGGTTCGTATGGATGGGGTACAAGGAATTCCCTTTCCGATAAATCTGGCCATCGGGGGAGCTTTGTCGGCAACCATACTCGTGATCGTGGGTTCGGTTCGCAGGCGAAGGCGCAGGATTGCCAAATTTCCACTCAATGGAGTTGTACGGTATGCCAAACATCATCATGAAGAATGACTTTGACGCGGTGAAGATCCTTGTGGAACATTTGTCCGCACATCGACTTGCCATCATCCCTTGCGACACGATCTATGGAATAGTGGGTAGTGTTCCCCACAGTGAGCGCGATTTGCGGATGGTGAAGGGGAGGGAGGAGACAAAACCCTTCATCCAATTGATTGTTCCCTCCATGCTGCAACAGATCTCCAAGGATGAATTGGATCCCGAGGTGCTCGCCTTCTGGCCCGGACCCCTTACGGTGATCGTTCGTGATCGCAATGGTGGAACCGTTGCCGTGCGTGTCCCGGCCGATCCCTTCCTACAACAAGTGATCGAATCCTTGGGTACGCCCATCTACAGCACCAGTGTCAATTTTGCCGGTGAAATGGCATTCACCCGTTTCTCTGACATGGTTCGACGGTTCGGAACTTCCATTGATCTCTTCATACAGGGTGAAGCGGATCAGGGTACCGTTCCGTCCACAATCATCGATGCGACTTCCCGTCCCTATACATTGGTTCGACAAGGGGCCGTGGATGTGTCCTCGTTGGTATCCCATTCCGAAGTTCCACAATAAGGTCAATTTTTGATATGAAAATCCTCTTTTAGATATTCTTTATCCATACGTATGGACGTACCATTGACACTAGGTTACGAAACCGTTTTCTGTCGAATTGCGGTGGAAATGCCGAGGACCGATCGTATGACGGTCAAAACACAAACGAAAGGAGTGTGTCATGAGAAAAATTGCTTTGTTGTGCACGATCTTGTTGCTCGCGGGAGCTATGGCTTTCGCTCAAGGTGGCGTTGAATCGAAACAGGGATTCATCGGACTTGCGATGCCGGAAACCCATGTGGAAAGATGGCAGATGGATGGTGCGGCGTTGAAGGCTGCGGCAGAAGCTCTGGGGTATAGGGCCGAAGTTACCTATGGTGACGCCGACCAGACCAAACAGAATGCCCAGATTTCCGACTTCATCACAAAGGGTGCGGACCTGCTGATCATTGGTTCGGTGAACGAAGGGGTGGTCACCGCTGTTGCCGATGCCCGCAGGGATGGTGTGGAGGTGATTGCATACGACAGATTGATCACCGGCAGCGACCAGTACGACTATTACATCACTTTCGATAACTTCAAGGTGGGGCAGTTCCAGGGTGCTGCAATCGTCAAGGAACTTGATCTGGCGAATGCGTCTGCCTCCGCTCCCAAGTTCATCACTTTGTTCGCCGGTTCCCCGACCGACAACAATGCCTTCTTCTTCTTCGATGGTGCGATGAGCCAATTGCGTCCGTTTGTGGAGAAGGGTGTGTTGAAGATTGTCGGACCCGCTCCGCTGCGATCTTCCGATACCGCCAACTTTACCAGAATCGCTACCGAGAACTGGAGGGCCGACCTTGCGAAGCAGAGGATGGAGAACCTGTTGAACGGCGATGCGAAGAACTACAAGCTTGATGCGGTCCTCGCTCCCAACGATACGCTCGCCAGGGCGATCATAGAGGCGTTGCTCACCGATGCGAAGTATATGAATGATCTTCCAGTGGTGACCGGACAGGATGGCGAACTTGCTTCGATCCAATACATCAAGGACGGCAAGCAGTCGATGACCGTGTTCAAGGATACCAGGGATCTTGCAAAGGCCGCCATCGATTTGGCTGATGCGATTCTCAAGGGAGAGGAACCCCAGATCAAGGGTGCTCGTCTCGATACCGAGACCTACGACACTGGAAAGAAGGTCGTCAAGTCCTATCTTCTCGAACCTGTCAATGTGACCAAGGACAATTATGTTGAAGTCATGATCGACAGCGGTTACTATAAGGCTGATCAGATTCGCTAACGATCTGATGGTCACAGTTTGTTCGCACGACCTTTCGGTGGACGTTCGCTCCGCCGAAAGGTCTATGATATGGGGACGGATCGAATGAGTGGTGAATATATTCTTGAAGTTGAAAACCTGACGAAGGATTTCCCCGGTGTGAGAGCTTTGGATACTGTACAGTTCAAGGTCCGCAGAGGGGAAATCCATTGTCTTGTCGGTGAGAACGGAGCTGGAAAATCGACTCTGATGAATGTCGTGAGTGGGGTGTACCCAAAGGGTACCTACGAAGGCAAGGTGGTGTTCAAGGGCAAGGAGACGCATTACCGGAGTACGAAGGACAGTGAGAACGACGGTTTGGCCATCATCCATCAGGAATTGACTTTGAGTCCCTATCTGTCAATATACGAAAACCTATTCTTGGGACATATGAAGACTCGTTTCGGAGTGATCGATTGGGATGCGTGCCTCCAGGATTCGTATCCATTGCTGGAGAGGGTGGGTTTGAAGGAGAAGCCCCAAACCATTGTGAGTAAGATGAGTGTCGGAAAGCAACAGTTGGTGGAGATCGCCCGTGCAATCAGCCAGAAGGCCGAATTGTTGATCTTCGATGAACCGACCTCCTCGCTGAATGATGATGAAAGCCAAAAGTTGCTCGAATTGTTGCGGGAATTCCGCAAGGAAGGCATCACCTGCATCATGATATCCCACAAGCTCGACGAAGTGTTGGCTGTCGCCGATTCGATCACCATACTTCGTGATGGCCAATCCATCATTTCCTATGATTTGGCCGAGAGGCGGGTTTCAGAACAGGAAATCATTCGTGGCATGGTTGGAAGGGAGCTGAAAAACCTGTTTCCCAAGAAGGAACCCGATATCGGGGAGGTGGTCTTCGAAGTGAAGAATTGGAATGTCTTCCATCCCGATTACCATACGATGAAGATCGTGGAGGATGCCTCCTTCTTCGTGAGAAAAGGGGAAATTGTAAGCTTCTGTGGCCCGATGGGCGCCGGAAGAACCGAAATGATGATGAGTATCTTTGGCAATTCATACGGTTTCGGAGCCTCTGGAGAGATCCGTTTGAAGGGAGAGAAGGTCGAGTTCAAGAATCCGAAGGATGCAATAGAGAAAGGGGTAGGCTATGTGAGCGAAGACCGCAAATCCTTGGGTCTCATCCTTATCCAGGATGTGAGGACGAACATCACCAATTCCAGCCTCCCCATGTTGTCCAAATATGGAGTGCTGGACAAGGATCTCGAGATGAAGAAGGCCGAGGAATACAAGGATACTCTGCAGATCAAGACTCCGTCACTGTTCCAACTGGTGAGGAACTTGTCGGGAGGAAACCAACAGAAGGTGGTGCTCAGCCGCTGTCTGCTTGCAGAACCCGATGTCTTCATTGTGGATGAACCGACGAGGGGAATCGATGTGGGTGCCAAATTCGAGATCTACAGTATCTTGAACGATATGGTGAAGCAGGGTAAGAGTGTGATCGTCGTCTCTTCCGAATTGGCGGAGGCGATCAGCATGTCGGATAGGATTTATGTGATGAACGAAGGACGGATCAAGGGTGTTTTGGACCGTGAAGAGGCTACCCAGGAACGAATCATGCACATGGCTCTGATAGATTAGGAGGAATGAACACATGGCAAATGGAGCTCAAATAGAACATATCTCTTTCTTCGAATTGGCAAAGCAGAACATGCGCAAACTTTCGATGTTCATCATGCTTGGCCTCATCATGATCGTATTCGCCATCCTTACCGGTGGAGTGAATCTTACTCCCCGGAACATTACGAATATCTTCATCCAAAACAGTTACATCCTCATTCTTGCCGTAGGAATGGTTTTGGTAATCATCTTGGGCAATATCGACCTCTCGGTTGGATCGTTGATCGCATTCCTCGGGGCGTTGAGTGCGATGATCTACAATACCGGTATCGGCTTGATCCCGACTTTGATCCTTTCATTGATTCTCGGTGCGGTGATCGGAAGTTTCCAAGCGTTCTGGATCGCCTACATGAGGATTCCGGCGTTCATCGTCACCCTGGCCGGAATGTTGCTGTTCCGTGGTCTCACCTATATCATCACCAATGTAACCCCGATTTCGCTTAGGGATGACAATTTCAAGAAGATCGCTTCCGGTTCGATGGAAATCAAAGGATTTTCCATTGGAGGGCTGGATGGTCTGGCGCTCTTGGTGATGGTGGTGATCATCGTGGTGCTTGTTTGGAGTACGATCCAACAACGTGCCAGAAAGATCAAGAAAGGATTCTCGGTGCTGCCTTTCAAATACGACATTTTCAAGATTCTCGCCCTCTCGGCCCTGATTGTGTTCGTATTCACTCGTTTCGCAGCCTATCGTGGAATTCCCACCGTGGGTCTGGTATTGTTCGTGGTGACCGCTGTGTTCGTTTTCATCACCAACAACACGGTAATCGGAAGGTATATCTATGCTGTGGGAGGGAATGCGAAGTCGGCCAAACTCAGTGGCATCAATTCGGAACAGGTGGTGTTCATTACCCATGTGATCATGGGTGTGATCAGTGGTCTATCAGGTCTCGTGTTCACCGCATACATGAACTCCGCTCTCCCTCAAGCCGGTGACGGCTTCGAATTGGATGCGATCGCTTCATGTTTTATCGGTGGAGCCGCCGCTTCGGGAGGTATTGGTACCATCATAGGTGCCATTACAGGAGGCTTGGTGATGGGCGCCATCAACAACGGCATGTCGTTGATGAATATCGGAGCCGACTGGCAATATGTGGTGAAGGCTTCCATTCTGCTGTTGGCTGTCTTCTACGATATCTGGAGTCGTCGAAAGACCGGTCTCGGTTGATGTATATCCTTTGATTGTGAAGCGGACGATTTTGGGGTCGTCCGCTTCCTTTTGCTCTTACTTGATCTTGCGTGCTTCCATGTAGAAGCGTTTTTCGTGCGCTTCACCCATGCTGAAGGTTTTCCTCGGCAATGCTCCATCGGCGATGATGGTGTCGAAGAAGGTTTCCTTGTCGATGGATGGAAGGAACAGTCCGATATTTCCTTGTTTGGAGCCCAAGGTCTTGGTCACATCGGATCCATGGATGTAGTCGACCGCCACCTTTCCTCCAGAGGACAACAGGTTGTCGATTACCGATTGGAGCGTCCCGGCGGCGATGGTTGATTCGGGTTCTGTGACGGTTATGATCGCAAGACCTTCCGAATCGCAATATCCGAATCTCTGTAGACCGTCTTTTGCCTCCAAGGCCTTCTCTATCATTGCCAAAGATGCAGTCGGTTCCAAAGAGTATGATGTGCAGTGCCTGGAGAGTTCTTTGAGGAATAGTGTTCTTTCAAGGTTGAACAGCACCCTGTGGATGGGTTCGAAGACGAGTCCAGGATCGAAGATGTTCTCCAATTCTACCAAGGCATATCTTGCCGGATGACGCTCCATCTGTTCTGTATCAAGGCCTTTCTTGATATCCTCCCAACATGCTTTGGCGGTGGCGAGCGAATGGTTGCCGTCACCCATGGCAAACAGTAGTGGGTTCGCTGGATCCAATGCCGCATGCAATTGTTCGAAGGCGGATGCGAC
>CAYZJV010000042.1:22688-25113 GCA_964478945.1 uncultured Spirochaetaceae bacterium
CCCCAACGACCGGTTCCCTCACCAGTGGTGCGGTGGACGAGAAAGAAACTTTCTTCGTAGGTTTCGAACAATTGATCGTCCAGGTACTTCGCCATGGTGGCGTTGATTCCATCGATTCTTGCCTGGGGATCCTTTTCTTCAAGGTAGGCTTCCGGATAGATGAGGTGCAGCGTGGATGGATCGTCGCCTACATAGGCATGGGCATTTTCCCAATATTGGGGTTCCGATGTATATTGGTCGCAGGCCACCACGGCCCATTTCTTCAAATCTGTTCCTTTTTTCGGTATGAGGATGTCGGGGGTCCCTATCCCCAAGGCCTTGAGTCTATCGATTGCTTTGTTTTCCATTGATATTTCCTTTTCAATTTTAGTGTTTGCTGAATATTGTAGGCGAATTGTGGGAAATCCGCAATAATTAATTGCACTGTTATAGTGAAGGATTTCCATGGTATACTCACGATATGTTGCGATTGAGGAGAACCCTTGCCTTCAGCGCCAGGGTACACAATTATCTGGTGTTGCTCTATCTCTTTTTTCTTGGTCTCAATGGAGCCCGTTTATGGTGGGATACCACAGACACATTCACCATTGCGGTGGTTTCCGCCACATCGTTGTTGGCAACCGTAGGCATTTTGTATACAGTGGTTCTCATCGCCATCGCGTGCATACTGTTCTTGGTGGACAGGATTTTTCCTTGGGGCGATGTGTTGGCCTCCTTGGGTAGATCGGTGGTGTTTGTGTTGGGGTGGGTACTCGTGTCCCTCTACACCAGCTTCACCTTGGATGGTTTCACAATTGGCTTCTGATGTGAGGAGAGGGTGCATGACCAAACGATTGTATGCGGTGAGAGGTGCAATACAGGTGGAGTCGGATGATAGGGACAACATCACCACAAGTGTGGTGGAGTTGTATCGGGCGTTGTGTGATGCCAATGGATTGGAGATGGATTCAATCGTTTCCTGGCAGTTCACGATCACTCCCGATCTTCGTTCGCTCAATCCCGCCACTGCCCTCAGAACCATAGAGGGTACTGCTCATATTCCTTTGTTCTGCATGCAGGAACCGGTGGTCGAGGGGATGTTGGAGAGGACGATCCGTTGCATGGTGCTGCATTATGCTCCGATAGATCACATTTCTTCACATATTTACCTCGGTGGTGCCAAAATTTTACGTCCCGATATCTCGGATGGTTGTTGACATATCGTTATCCAAGTGTATGATAAAAGTACACATATCAAGGAGAACGCTATGGTGAAAAGAACGCTTGTTTCTTTCGTAATGTTGCTGTTTTGCCTATCTTTTGTTTTTTCTATTTCCCAGACATTGGAACAGGCCGATGCACTGTATTGGAACGACAGGCTCGAAGATGCCGAACAATTGTTGAATGATGCCTTGCAGACGACCACCAATCCTACCGAAAAAGCCGAATTGCTCTGGAGATTGTCAAGGGTCACCCTTGCCATGGGAGACGAACGTGAGGTGTTGGGAGCGGATGATGATGAATTGTTCGCCACGTATGAAAAAGCCGAGCGTTATGCGCTCGATGCGTTGGACTTGGCAGAATTGCCATTCGCCATCGTGTACAAGGCTTCCAGCGTTGGTCGTTGGGGAGAGACCAAGGGTCCGTTGAACGCCCTATCCAAAGCGAAACCGATGAGGGACGACTTCACCCATCTCATCGATGGGATGGGAGTGACCGACAACACGATCAGTTGGTATGTGATGGGTCAGTTGTATTTCCAGTTGCCTGGTTGGCCCCTTTCGTTCGGTGATCTCGCCACTGCCATTTCCTACACCCGCAAGGCACTCGATACCATTCCTTCGCAACGTCTCTATCCAGGTCATTTCAAGGCGTTGGCCGAGATGTTGTGGAAGCGTGATTGGAGTGCATCAAAGCGGAATTCCGAATTGAAGTCAATGGAAAAGGATTGGAAGAAGGCTTCCGGAAAAAGCACTTTGGACCAACATGCCTATTATGAGGGGGCCAATGGAGTTTCAGGGGTTCCCTTCTATTCTCCCATTGCATTGAACAAGATGAGCGACAGGCAGGAAGCGGTAATGGTGCTGCAGTACGCTTTGTCGAAATATGATGTATGGCCGTTCCACAGTAGGGCTGATAAAAGAAACCATGATGAAATTCTCGCCTTGCTGAAAGAATGGGGTTTTTGACTTGACATCGGGGTGCGTTTTTCCGTATCCTACCACGGAAAACGCCACCTTAGCTCAGCTGGCCAGAGCACGTGACTTGTAATCTCGGGGTCGTCAGTTCGAATCTGACAGGTGGCTGACGGAACTGATTGTTCCGAACTTGAATTTTTTATGCATTGGCTTGACTAATTTGCCTCTATTCGGTAAGGTGAGCCAGTCATGAAAAACGGGGAGGTTCCCGAGCGGTCAAAGGGGGCAGACTGTAAATCTGTTGGCTC
>CAYZJV010000043.1:0-5138 GCA_964478945.1 uncultured Spirochaetaceae bacterium
TGGACAGGTGCTCTTCCTCCCGTCCGAAGCGGAAGCCGTGAGGCTCATGTCATCATCGAATTGATCGGATTCCTTCCCAGCATGCTATGACACCCGACGCAAGTGGGAAATTATCTGTATGCAGCACAAAAATATCATCATTCTATGCTGAATTTACATAATATCATGAAAAATAGTCATAATATGATACTTGATCCTTGAATATGTAAACATAGATGACAAAATATATATCAATTTAGTCGTTAAAGGTAGTGTACATAAAATAATTGACGATTTGTAATGTATACAATAACATTGTATGAAAAAATATGCTTGCGATCCCGTAATATATCTTGTATTTTGTAATTAGCTTAACTACAGTGCGGGAGGTTCGGGATGCTTTCTCTCATCAGCAGTGAAATTCTATCATTCTTGATAGTTTTCACCATCTACATCGATCTTCAGATGGCCAAACCGGTGAAGGAGCCGGCTGGCGAGCAATACTTCAGACATACGACGTTTGTTTCCATGATTGTGATCCTTATTGGGATCACCATGTCGGTGGTGTCGAAGCAGGAAACCCCATTGGTCCACCAATGGATACTACCCTCCCTCAGGGCTCTTCAACTCATATCGATTCCACTGATGGTAGTGCTCTGGACCCGTATAGTACTCATGGGTATGCGGTTGGAACGGTTCTGGATACGTATACTGATGGCATTGAGTTGGAACCTCTTCACGATTTTTGCCCTCATGGTGTGTGCAGACCTCTACTTTGGAACCATTTTCTTATACGATCATACAACGCACCAATTGCAGGGAGGCTACGGAGCGGTCACTCTTGTTGCAATCGGCACCCTCAGTGCGCTCATTGTATTCGTCCTGCTCATTGTAAAGCGAAGGATGGTCTCCGTGGATAGATTCACCACGATGTTGGCTTTTCCCTTAATCTATCCCATTTCGATACTCATCTTTGTATGGCAAGGGAATCACCAGCCATTCACCATATCACTCTGCTTCACGGTGTTCGCGATCTCCCGTTTGATCCATCACCGAAGATTCAGATACGACATGTTGACCGGTCTGCCCACCAGAAGGATGTTCATACGACGTCTGGATCGTTTGCTTGCCCGTGCGAGACGTTGTGCGGTGCTTGTATTGGATGTGGATGATTTCCAAGGTTTCAACCATCGCTATGGGGATGAGAACGGTGATCGATTGCTCCATATGATGGCTCATTTCCTTGAAAACACGGTAAAAGGCTGCAAACCCTACCGCATCGGCGACAACCAGTTCGGACTGATCCTCAAGGATTGCGGTGAGGCGGATGCCTTGGAATTCACCCAAACCATTCGAAAGCGCATGAAACAGCCATGGAGAGTAGGAGGAAACGATGTGATGGTACGGTTCCATTATGCCATGGTACTGGCTCCGGAACATATACAGACGGTAAATGATGCGATCCATTGCCTTTCATTCACCATTGCCGAAGCCAAGCGGACCGATGCGACAGAGGTGAAGGTGTTCGATAGGGACGCGATCGTGTGCAGTGAAGAAAAACGTGCGATGAGGATCATGTTGAAGGAGAAGGTGAGAAGTGGCGACCTTGTGATACACTACCAACCCATATTCGATCTTTCGACAATGAAGATCGTGAGGGCCGAGGCGCTGGTGAGGTTGTACGATCGATTCCAGGGTTTGGTATACCCCAAGGATTTCATCTCCATCGCGGAGCAGGATGGAATGATAGACGAGTTGTTGGATAAGGTGATGTATGCCGTTTGTGGCTTCAGCAGAACCCTGTTCGGTATCTCCAGAACCCTTGAACGGGTATCGGTCAATTTTTCCGTGCGCAACCTCATGCGTACGGACATAGTGGAAAAAGTCATCGAAACTTTGAACCGCAATGGACTTGAACCGGAGAAATTTGAAATCGATGTGACCGAATCGACCCTGATCGAATCATACGAGGATGTACGCAATACCCTGTCCTCCTTTATGGAAAAGGGGATAACCTGCTCACTCGACGATTACGGGAAGGGTTGTTCCAACATTTCATCGATCATTTCCTTGCCCTTCGATATCGTGAAACTCGATAGGGATATCCTGCTGTTCGCGATGTCAAAGACCTATTTTCTTGAAGAGATCGTCAAGATTTTCCACAAATTGGGCAAGAAGGTGGTGGTCGAGGGAGTGGAGACGGTACGGCAGTTCGAGTTCTGCAAGCAAATTGGTGTAGACTACGCCCAAGGCTTTTTCCTCGGAGAGCCTATGCCCCAGGACAAGTTCTACCAATTGGTGTTGGACCAACAACTGGCATGAAATGAATGATATAGTTCCCCCAGGAAGCTTCGCATCCTCTGCCGCATCAAGGGTCTCTACCCCTATGTTTCTTGCACTCACTCGGTAAAGGACCAATAGCAATTGTTCCGCTACCCTCGCTTCGTTGGGAAATGGAGCCGGCATCCGCTTGACGGATGTCGGCTCCACCGTTCACAACTCTATCGAGCCTTTTACCTCGAAGGACATCTTCAATGAGTCGTCTGTATTGTCGGTCATGGAATCGAAGTAGGATACGTCGAGTCCCGCACCCATCCCAAGAATTCCCAACCGTTTTTCGATTGCCGCCGAACCTCCGATTCTGAAGACCTGCAGATCGCTGGAAAGGTATTCCTGATCGACACCCACTTGGAAGGAGAGGGAATCGAAGAAGGTTTGTGAGACGGTCAACTTCGCATCATATCCATAGGCGGTTTCGGAACCTGAAAGGGTACTCCATGCATGATCGAAATTCAGATTCACCGAATAACGGCTGAAACGCAACGATGGTCCGACTCCATAGGAGAATTCCCAATAGGTGCTCCCATCTGCGGTTCCATCGATACGTACGTTGGTGATGTAGGAATCCTTGGTCTTCACACCCAACGACAGCTCGGTGCCACCTATCGAATACTTTCCGCTCTTCCAACGCAGTTCCCCCGTATGGGATGCGGTGATGTCGTTCTCTGTTGAAGCCAGTATGGCCGCGGAAGCAACTGCATCGTCGGAGACCTCATCTGCCAAGGCTTCGGCGTTGCTCGAGGCATACATGAAACTGTAGTTGCACACCAAATTTCCCAACAGCTTGGAGAACGGTGTCTCGATACCTGCGGTTGCCGTTTGGGTGATATGGGAAATATCGTTCGCAGTGGGATCGGCTGGAGTGCCGGCAAGATCCGGTTTCACCAGCGGTACGATATGGGTGAACAGGATATCGGGAATATTGTCCTTGTTCCACTCGTACCCTGCCGAGAAGGTGAACCCCTTGAACGACGTTTGCCATCGGCCTCCCCAATCCATCTCATCCGAAGCCACCGAAGCACCGAGACTCTTGAAGGTCCCGTCGGTGATCCTATACCAGAGATCGAAGCCCAAGGTGGGCAATTCCAAAGCGGCACCGAAGGTGATCCCCCACAACTCCTTGTTCACCGCATCGACTGCAAGACCGAGGGAGAATGGGAAGTAATCGAGCACAGGAAACACATTCGAGATGGTATCGAGATACCCCACATATTTGGTGAGATCGAAACCGAAGCCATCCTTGATATCGGTCACCAGCTTGTCCTTGTCGATGATCTGCGAAGCATCGTCGACATAGAGTGTGAGCGCGAAATCGGTGGAGAAATGTACAAAGTCATGATCGACACCGGTACCCAGACCAAGTACGAAATTCTCCTCGGGATTCACCGAGCCAAGATTGTAGAGCGTCCCGATCGGGGAAGTGCCGGAGGAAACGAGATTGTCGTAGCGGCCCTGGAGTGAACTGATGAACGCCAAGTTGGTTTGGAACCACCAGACATCCTTCACATCGAAACCGAATGTAAACCCGAAGAAGTTCTGTGGCCATGCAGCCTCATAGAGGCCAAGTGTACCAAGTCCCTTGCTGATTCCCAGATGGAGGAACGGAAGTTCGATCATCAGTGTGGAACCCCGCAGGGAGAAATTGTCCACAGTTTGGGTTTGGTAGGCTACCTTCTGATCTCCGAATGTATAGGAGAGGTAGGGATCGAAGAACGAGATCTTGGCCACGAATTCATTGGAATTGTAGAATTTCCGAGCTTCTTCACCAGAATAATCGAATTCATCGGCGAAGTTCCATGGATGGAGCAGATTCATGATGTTCTGGTAGTCGGCGATCCATGAGTTGGGGTACGCTTCGGTGATATCGAACACGGAAATATCGTCTGCCAAGGTGACTCCCAGCTCAACTGCCACCGGCCCGAGGGAGACTTGAGCTTCCCCACCCAGTGTATAATTGAGATCGACTTGATGGTCCATGTCGGACAACAGGTCTTCCAACACCACCGTATTCGCACTCTCTCCCATCCTCAAGGCATACGTCACTCCCATGTTCGCCACATAATCGGCATTCGCAGAGAACCAAGGACGCTTCTGTGCAGACAATTCGAATGTGAACAACAGATCGGCTGCATTGCCATACCTGTCGACGACCTTCACCACCACATTCGCAGTTTCCCCTTCCGGACCCTCCGGGGTCACCAGAAAGGAGAGGAGATCCTTGTACACCATCGCCTTGCCAATCTCATTTCCATCGATCGATACGGCAAAATCACGCACAGTACTCTCATCCCGTATCCTGAACACCACCAGTTGTTCCTCTCCGGGGATGAGGGAGGTGACTTCAGGGGAAACGAGAGTAAGCTCGGGAGCATTTTCATCCTTGAGCAAACGGGCCCGTTTCGTGCCTATCTGGGGGTCGCGGATGACTGTACCTCCCTCTGTCCTCACCTGCACATGATAGATGAACTCATCACCTGTGAGATACCCATAGGGAACCATGGTGTACCATGCATCTTCCCTCTCTTCGAATTCCACATACGAAGGCGAAGGCTTGGCCTCCTCTTGGAAGTACAGCCTCGCCTCGCTCAACGGCTCTTCCCCCTCAACTTGGGTGAGCTTCACGATCAAGTTGCGATAGGAAGGAATCTCATCGGGAATATTGACCTGGAAACCAAGAAGAGGAGCCAACGATCCGAACACGAGCATACACACGATCAACAATTGCTTTTTCATCTGTCCTCCTCCTCTCAATAGCCCCAGCCGCCGTAGCCGCCGTAACCGCCACCACCCATGTAGGGATCGTAGCCTCCGTAGCCGCC
>CAYZJV010000043.1:5238-24719 GCA_964478945.1 uncultured Spirochaetaceae bacterium
CCGCCACCCATGTAGGGATCGTAGCCCGACATGAAGTCATTCATGTAGCCACCAAGTCCTGGATCCATTTGACTGCCTCCGGGACCGAATGGGGTCGGCGGATCTGGCGGCACATACGGGGCGATGGGATCACCTGCATCGAAGGAGTTTCCGCCTCCCGATGGTACCAAGCCATCGCCGACATCAAGTTCCTCCTGCGGTTCCAGCTCCTCATCGGATACCGTTTCCTCGGCATCAGGATCGTTCACTTGTACCCTTTGGTATCTTGAGATCGTTGTCCCATCCTCTCCCATGGCTGTGACTGTCAACATATGTTCACCTCGCGCGATATCGGGATGGTCGGTGAACACCAGTCTCTCCGAATTGCCCAATATACCCTCAAGGTGGGATTCCCAAGTGATCGCTTCGCCTGTGATTGCCGTACCATCTCTATCGATTGCCCGAACGGTCAATTCCGCAGGAGCTCCCCTTTGGAGAATGTACAGGTCGATCTGGGGCTGGATCTCCATTTCCATCGCACCGAAGGCGGTGATCGGGAAGGAGGTCGTTGCGACAAGGGTACTGCCCGCCCATGCCTGGACGGTGATGATGCGATTTCCACTACTGAGGTTTTCTCGAGAGAGAGTAGCCTCCAGACCATAGGCAAAGGGTACTTCCGAAGTATCGGAGGTCCAACGTATCGAATCGACTCCCTCCACACCGGCAACCACCGCCGATACACCGATTCCCCCATCGGTAAGATCGATGGTCTGGGGTGGATCGTCGACAAATATACCCTGTCTGGAACGATAGATGTTGAGTGTGAAGGGAAGTTCGTTCACAAACCCATTTTCCGATACCTGTACCAGTAATTCATAGACTCCCTCTCCGGAGAAGGTCGCAGCAGGCAGTATGGTACCCTGCGACAACGACCCTTCCATCGGAGTCCATGTGCTGGTGACAGGCTCGCCATCTATCGTGAGTGAGAAGGATGGTCGTGAGAAGCCCAACAAACCCACGGACACGGGAACCGAATCTCCCACATGGAACGTTGTTTCCGAGGTGGGGCTGAGCAATGTGGCTGTGGCGGTATCCACCAGATTGACCGGATGTTCCTTATGGAATATTTCCACATCAGAGTACTCATCGGTCACACTACAGGTGATGGTGACATCCCTTGCCTCGAACTGCTCCAGTTCCGCATAGGAGAAGAAGACCTTTGTTCCCTGCTTCACCAGCGAAGAGTCGCCCTGGGCGAGCGTCCATGTGACCACTGGTGAGATTCCACCGGTGAACTCGAGTTGAGCCGGTAGAGGCATGGTACCGGGTGCCACTATGAAGGAGGGGAGGTTGTCATTGACACGGGCAACGATATTTCCAATCGGTTCGTATACCCTGAACGAGACATCGGCTGTGCCTTCTGCCCCGAATTGGTCTTCGACCGTGACCACCACACCATGGTTCCCAACAGGAAGATCGGTCAGTACCATGGTGCTTCCCTCGGCGAGAAGCGATCCTTCCCGATCGGTCCAACTTACGGTTCCCTTGAAGGGTTGGTCATCGGTGACCTTGGCCGTGAACATCACGGGAGCACCGAACTTTATGAAACTGCCGTCGGCCGGTTTTTCCAACGTCACCACGGGTAGGCTGTTCACTGTAAACTGCAATGATACCGATTCATACCCATTGCCTTGCCAGTACAGAGCCTTCAACACATGTGTCCCTGGGATGGCCGGAGCACGCAGTTCCGAGATGTCCCCGATACCGGTGCCGTCAATCTCCCATAGCACTGGATAGGATGCTGTGCTTTCGTCGTATCCCACCAATTCCGGACGCAGTTGGGTACCTGCATCGACCACCGCGCCATGCGGCCAGATCAGCTGGATATCCTCCGGTTCGGCTTCCACCGTGATGGGAATGCGTACACTGCCCCGTTCTCGTCCATCGTCATCATGATAGCGTGCCACGATACCGATTTCACCGGTATGCTGTGGTGAGAATGAGGTTCGGGCACCCATGAGGGAATCGACCGGTAGGGAAGCATCCTCAAGATATTGCACGGACCAGCTGATGGTTCCTCCCGAAATTCTGGGATCCACCAGAACCGCTTGCAAGGGTACTTCAAGATTCCTGTAGTATACCGAACCACTCTTCGGGGATCTGATCTCAAGATCAACCGTATCAGATTCCACGACAACGGTGGTTCGCCTGATCGTCGAAGCACCATTGCCATCGGTGGCCTTCACCGCCAACACATGCGTACCGACATCCTTTTTCTCCAAGAGCTTCCCACTCTCATCGAGGATCACTCCATCCCAGGAGAATTCCAAGGCGGGAACTCCATTGTCCTCCACATCGAACGCCGTAACGGTCCATTCGAGGGATGCGCCGGTGAATTGCTTCTCCTTCGCAGTCAACTCAACATCAGGCGGAGTATTGGCGTTGAGAGTGATCGTGGCCAGGTTTTCCAATGTCTTGCCATGGAGGGTACTCTTCAATTTGAGTTGGTGTTCACCAACAATTCCGAATGGAGTGAACTGGGCTACCAATCCGGAGGCGATCCTCACTCCATCTAGCTCCCAACCATGGGTTGCACCGGGTTCTCCGTTCGCACGGAGGGCGATCGATTCTCCCGGAGCATAAGTCAAGGTGGAACCGTTCAAGGGAGTTGTGATCGTTGGTGCCACCATCTCCCTCACCTCGATCGTACGTTCCGAAGTGGTGCGTACCATCGATCCCTTCTCATAACGTGCTTGAATGGTATGGGACCCCACCGAGTCATTGGCGAAAAGATAACTCAAACCGGATTCGCCGACTTGGCGTCCATCGACAAACCACGTGATGTGATCCGCCGCATCGGCCAGATTCACCGTCGATCCGGGAGCCTTTTCGACTCCCACCATGCACATGGTCGAGTCTCCCGAAATCAACTCGAAGCGATCGGAGGGAGACAGGAGGGTAAGCTGGAAATCGCTTTGCACATCCACCACCGACTCCCTTCGTATCGTGGTTCCCAAAGGATCGGACACCTCAACGGCCACGGTATGTGTACCCTCGGGCAAACGACCAAGATTGCCGATGGCAAAGTTGCTGTTCGGAACCACCCTCCCATCAATACTCCATCTGATGACGTCCGCAGTACCCGAGGATACCTTCAACTCTCCATACAGTTCGGTCGCAGGAGTGAGTTTGGCACCATCGGTTGGTTTGGACAAGGCAATGGTGAGGGGATCATGGACAACAACCGGCTTGGCCATGGAGAACGTATTTCCAAAGATATCGATGACCACTACCTCCACCGAATGGGCTCCCGCGGTCAACGCAGGCAGTTCGAATGAAGTGTGGACCGGATCCCTAGTCTCCTTCACCAGAGTTCCGTCCACGCGGTAGGCGATGCTCGCAAGATAGTCGGTACCCGGTTGGACCACGATCGACACAGGAACCTTGCTTCCACTGTAGAGCTGGGATGCAACATCGAGCGATTGGATGGAAGGCTTGCCCACCACATCGAAATCCGTCGAGTAGGTAGAGCTTTTGCCACGGTCGCTGCCCACCAGGAAATCGGTCTTGTCGTTGTCGGGCATCCTCACTCCACCCACATATGCATTCATCTGGATCGAGTGCATCCCGACATCGGTGAAGGTTACCGTTGGATTGGTGTGCACCACACCATCCACAAGCCATTCGATCCTATCGATATGGGAACCTTCGAACCTGAGCGGTATCGCGGTATCCATCGGGAAGTATCCATAGTCCTGCATGATCGACTCGGGAAGTACCGCCTTGGCTGCAGGTTTGAGAATGGTCACGGTCGCCGATTTGTCCTTGCTGATTCCATTCAACGTTCCCCTTACCTTGATGGTGGATGTCTCGGGAATTCCGGAAGTCGCGACCGTATGTTGGAACCTGTATCGTTCACCCACACCACTATCGGTGGAACCGTACACCCGTTCACCGTCGAGGAACCAAGTGAAGGAGTCGACCGAGGGAGTACCCGCTGTGGAATACGATGCGAGGATGCTGTACACCTGATTGGAGATGAGTCGTTCCCCATCCTTTATCCCGAGATAAAATTCGGGAGGTGTCCTGTCCTCCACCTTGAAGGAGACCTCATCGCTCCGATACGTGGAACCGGCATAGGTTCCTTCCGCCACCAAGGTGTGGGTTCCGGTACCCACAGAACTCCAATCGAAATCCGTACCCACGGAAATCTCGTCCAGCAGCAGGCTGAACGAGGTCGAACCCTGTTTGTCCACCACTGGAACCGGAACCGCGCCGAGTGCGAAGACCATACCATTCTCAGGGTAGGAAACCACCGGTTTGGGGTCTATCGCCCGTACAGTCCATTCCCGGAGTGTGGAAAGACCATAGGTGTCGGTAACCACAGCCTTCACCGTATACAAGTCACTTTGCGAGAAACTGGTGGTGAACGCAGTACCGGTATAACTGTCTCCGACTTGGTATTGCGTTCCACTACCGATGTATTTGGTCCACACCACATCGCGGATGGGATTGTCGCTGGTAGTGCCCAGTGAGAAAGTCATATTCGTATCCAACTTTTGCTGCACGATATCCGAAGATGGAGAAGCTGAGGTGATGCTGGGGGGAACCGTACTGTAGATGGTGAAATCAATCGGATCGGAAAGTCCGTTGTATTCGGACAGGACCCCTCTGGAATTGGTTGCAACCGCACGCCAACCAGACTGGACCCTATGGGTGCCGGCAGTGGAGAACACCTTGTTCCATGTGGAGTATTCCACCCCATCGATCAACCAGTACAAGTCGCCATCAACCACAGAGGCGGTGACGGGGAGCACGGAACCCACAGGATACCGGAGGGTTGAGGGAGGAGTGAGGACAACCGAAGGATCGATCTTTCTTACCGTGATCGATTTCGAACTGGCCACGCCATCGGAGTTCTTCACATGATGGGTGAGTCGGATCTGCGCGGGACTGGAGGAGAGGGGATTGTAGGTGTCGGAACGAAGGCGCACACCATTGGCTTCCCAATAGGCCTCGCCAATGGCGGAAGCGCTCTCCACCTCCGCCCGAAGGGTATAGGGCGTACCTGCGATGAACACCGTATCGGAATCGGGAAAAGCGATGGTGACCACAGGAGGCTCGAGGTCCTTCACCTGGAAGGTGACCGCAGGGGTACTCTTCTCATACACCATCGGCTTTCCTTGGGAATCGACCACATTCCAGGTTCCTTTCGCATAGGTGGTGTATCTACCAGTGCCCAAACCCGAAAGATCCTTTGAAGCTCCCGGGACCTCTGTCGACCCGATATACCACGTTACACCCACTGCATTGGGTGCCTCGATGGTCGGCGTCAATGTGGATGCGAGCGCGAACACCGCATTCGGTGCGGGACTGGTCATCCGTATCACCGGATCCACGACCATCACCCTGGTGGACGAGGACGAGCTCTTGCCATGCACATCGGTCACCGTTACGGTAATCACATGTTCTCCCGCATAGGAAGGAGTGAACCGGAAACGGGAACCGGTGCCACCACCTTGCGTATCCGCACCCGTGATTGTCCAGCGCGTGCTTGCAAGCGGATTGTCGTTTGTGATCGAAGCCACGATATCCAACGGTGAACCGAGGAGCAACTCCACACTGGAAGTGGGCTGGACGATGGACACAGTTGGCCCTGCTCCCACAACCGTGACGCTGATCTTGGCCGAATCCACCGTCTTCGTGTTTCCATCCATATCGGCGACCGTGGTTCCGCTCGCATACACCTCATGACTGCCGCTTGCATCGAACGTATATGCCAAGCGGGTACCGGTTCCCACCTCGGAACCATCCACGTACCACCTGTAGGTGGCCACATCACGGGATACCCCCGTGTCGATGGAGAATGATGCGGCAACCGCCTTGTTGACGGTCCTTGCGGTTCCACCCGAAATTGCCACCACAGGATCAAGCACCGTGAGACCCCTGGTGGAGGAGGTGCCCGTGTAACCGAAGGAATCGGTCGCGGAGGCATAGACCGGCAACGAACCCGAAGCATATCTCTTGCTCGGTTGGTACACAACATTCCCACCGGATTTGGTCTCACCACCTATTCTCCACGTGGTGGTGCCGAGTTCGGCATCGTCAAACAACTCTGTGCTTGAAGAGAAGTCGTAGCTTTCACCCTTGATCAAAACTGCTCCGTTTGCAGGGGATTCCAAAGTCACCACCGGCGAGGTATGCGCCTTGGTGGTGAAGCTCTTGGTGAGCGGTGCTGCGCTGGCGAAAAATGGACTTCCATCGCGGTTGATCGGCATCACATACCACGAATAGGTGGTGTTGGGAACCAAAGGACTCCTTGAGGTGAAGGAATCGGAAGTGGTGTAGCCGTAGTACGCACCATTGAGGTATACCCTGTATTCCTTCACCCAATCGGAATAATCGATACCGGTGAAGCCCCAGGAGAACACTGGAGAGTAGGGGGACCCGAAGGAAGCATCGGTATACAGCCGGGGAGTGGAAAAAGCGGTCAAATCAACTGTCTTGGTGGTGATGTCGGCATTGTTCCAATCAAGGAACGAAATCTCAGCCTGGTACCGTTCTCCCGCCCTGAATTGGATGGACGACAAATCGTACGTCACATAGCCGTCGTCGATCCTCAGATCCCCGGGAAACCCCTTGTACGATGCACTACCGGCAACCGAAGCAGTGTGGTTCTTCGCAAGGGTCTTGTCCAGTCCGGGACCTGTGATCTTCACCTTGGTCGAGGATTCGGTCGATTGCACCGAGGTTGCGTAGACCGGAATTTCCGGCACCTGGAACGTAAGATTCTGATTGTCCACCCTTGGAGTCTCGATCACATTGATGGAACCGATGGTCACCACATTGAAGCTGACGCTCTGCTCCTTCAGCACGGAGGGAAGAGGGGAAGGAATCGACTCGGTTGGGATGTCGTAGACCTTCAGCGTCACGGTATGGGTCCCTTCTGGCAACGCCATGCCCGAATTGAAAAAGGCGGAGGAGATGTCATCCATGCTGGTCACGCCGAGCTTGGTCTTCAACGTGCTGCTGTAGGATTTGTCCTTGATGTTGGGAATATATTCAAGCAAATCGGTATTGGTGAATGTCAACGATTCGTTCGCATCCATCGCCCTCACCAATTTCACCTCGGCATACTCGGAGTCCCACGTGCCGCCGAAGTCGAAATTGAGTACCATGAGCAGGTACGTGGGGGATGCATCGTTGACGACCGTGATCGAAACAAGTGGGGTCCCCAGAATGTCTCCCAATTGGAAGTTGGCCTTCCGCGTGGTCACGATGTCATCCGGTTCCTCCAGTACCCTGGAGTAGGCTCTTTTCACACCCGCCGATACGGGAGCAAACACAACCACAAGGATCAACAGGATCAACATGAATCGTCTTACATTCGAGGAATTGTACATCTTGGGCCTCCATGAATGGCCTGAGGAGAGGTGCTCACCACCACGGAGTAGGAAATCGCACGGGTCCAAAGGCGTGGGAAAGGGATAATCGGATGATCATTTGGTGAAATGAAAAATTGTACCGTAGAGGAGAAAGAGTTGTAGGCATAAGTTGTGTCACACCACACCCTGATCATACTAAATCCTCTTACATAATTCCTAATAAGTCAATTAAAATTAAAAATATCACTAAAAATGACAATAAATATCTAAATGTAATATAAAATTGCATCAGTTCAAAATAAATATAATCATGAAAAGCATATACAGAACCCTCCGACGAAAAGTGTGGCCCCTCACAACTCCGTCTTTCCGAATCGGTTTCCAGCGGCCGGAGGACTACCGATAGGAAGGCAAGGAGAAGGGCCTACGCGTACTCATGCCATATATGAACAAACCATTGAGTGAAAATATGTCACTTGTTGTGGATGGATACAAAAAAAACATTGTCATGAAAAAAGTGAAGTGGTACACTGCAAGGTGGAATTATTCTATTCAAGGTTGTGACTTGTCGAAAATCTACATGGTGGGTGTTCCCCTGTTCTGCAAGAAGTGTGTTGATTCACCCAGCCCGAAGCCGGAAAATTTGCATGACATATATTGTGACAGTTGACAACAGCTTCAGAACACCACAATGGTGGTCGACGGCATTGGAGGTGCAGGCGGTAGAAATTTTACACACAATCGGTCCAAGGGTTCCCAAGCTCGGGTGAAAATCGTTGTAGGAAACACCAATACTTTGTATGGCGGTGCGGTTGGATTCCCACAAAATCCTAAAGGTTGACCACTAAATTGAATGAACGGCGGTGAGGACCCCCTCACTTTCAGCCGTTGCAGTGCATGTCACATATTTCATCGTTGGATTCATGATCAGGTTATGGGCTCTTGGTTTGGATATTCGGACATGGTTGCTCCGAATTCCTCCCCTGACATCCCATAAGGAACACAACGATGAAAAAAGTAGGAAAGTTTCTCCGATGTTCACTGGTATTGCTGTGCCTTGCGGCACTCATTGCATGTGACCCGGAATTGGCAATCGATGACGGAACCGGTGTGATCGTGGGGAAAGTGGTATTCTCCAATGACACCACCCATGAAGGTATCGTAGTCTCATTGGAGAGCCGGGAACGTACCATCACAAGAAGCGTGAAGGCCGTGTTGTCCGGAGAAGCATCCACAACTGCCTCACGAGCCCTCCAAGACCAAACCACCACCGACACAGAAGGTGCATACCAATTCGATCGGGTCCCCCCAGGGAGCTATACGATATATGCATCCTCTCCCGATTCTTCGGAGAAAGCCATCTTTACGACCGTGGAAATCGAGAGAAACGGGAGAATCACCGTTCCCGAACTGCATCTGACCGCGGTGGGAAGCATCACAGGTCGCATACGGTTTGAAGGAAACGAAACAGGCAATGCCGGTTTCGTGGTATTCATCGCAGGGACCTCCTACAGTGCGATCACCGATGATGAAGGGAACTTCACCATGAGTGGAATACCTGCAGATATCGACTATGAACTCTATATCGGACGACTGGGTGCATGCGCAACCGTCTACCGATGGGAGGATGTCGATGTGGAAGCCCATACCAAATTGTCGTTGGGAACGAAACACCTCTCGACTGACGAGCTTCCCTTTTCCGTTTTCATCACATGGAAAGGCGAGCTTGCGGACCCACCTGCAAATCCAAAGCTCTATTGGGCATATCATGACAGCGACGACGGCAATTCCTACATCTATAACGGAAGTGATTGGGACCTTCTAGCTGCAAGTGGTGCCGATGGAATCGAGGGTTCCGACGGATTGTCCATCGTCTGGAAAGGCGAAAGTGCCACAGCGCCTGCCTCCCCATCAGTCAACTGGGCCTACTACAACACAGAGGATGGCAATTCCTATATCTACAATGGATCGACTTGGAATCTGCTTGCCCACTCCGGCGAAGATGGTACATCTACTTCACCCGATGAAGGATTCGATCCCGATGGAGATCTGGACAGTGACGGTATTCCAAACAAGCTGGACAATGATATCGATGGCGATGGATTGAGCAATGAAGTGGAAGTCAATGTACACAATACCAATCCCCATATGGCCGATACCGATGGCGATGGATGGAACGATCGGGAGGAGGTGCTCAACTTCGTCAACCAGTATCCCAGGAAATTCTCTCCATTGATCGCCGATTTGCCGAAAGTCGGCATCCGTTTGACCAGTCATCCGGTGATACGCATGGACTACCGTACGACCACCAACGAGGAGGTCAGCTATGCTTTCAGCGAGTCCTCGTCATTCTCGAGTTCCTTTTCCAGTTCCGAAAGCTTCACGCAAACCACTGCGGATGAATTCGGATGGAATACCCAAGCGGGAATTGAATTCGGGTACGCCGGAGGCAGTGGCCATATCCTTCTTCATTCGGAATCGGGAGCGCATGGGACTTACACGAAGGAAGACAGTTACAATTTCTCGAATGCAAAAACCGTTGAGAACACCACAGCAGTGGAAAATGCCCGCTCAAGAGCTTCGGGTGAATCCCTCACTGCAAATGGTGGGGAGTTGGAAATAGGAGCCCAACTCTACAACAACGGGAACATCGCCTACAACATATCGGATGTGGTTGTGACCGCCTACAAAATCGATCCCTATGATGATGAGTACATCATTCCCATCGGTTCCCTCAACGTTGATTCCTTCTCATCGGTCGAACTTGCTCCCAATAGTTCCAGCAGCCATTTGGTATTCGGCAATGGCTCACTGGTGGTGACCAAGGTGTTGGAACTCCTTGAAGATGCAAAAGGCATTCGATTCGAAATCAGTGGGTACACCATATCGATGGAAGGACGTAATTTCACCCAAGCCAGTACCGAAGTGCCGACCCGTACCGCGAAAATCATGATCGATTATGGTCCCGGTCTCGGAACGCCTGCCGAACAGTACGCGGTGGCAACCAAGACACAATATGATCCTGAGGAAACGGCCACCGGAGGATATGCGAAACTCTCGTTGGAAACCCTCCTCGAAACCCTCGGTGTAGTGGTGGAGACCAGTATCTATGGCGGGAATCAGGGTATCACATCGATCAATTCGGTGGGCCAGGATCCTGATGACGATGCCTACTGGTATTTGGTGCACCGCTATCAAGTGGGAAGTGTCGCCAACGCCGACATCTACTCGATCAACGAGTGTTCCTATGCGTATGAAGATATCATGGTGGCCACTGGTGATTCGATCGAATTGATCTACAGTGTTGATGAGGACGGAGATGGCCTCGCCCAAAGAATCGAAAAAATGTTGGGCAGTTCCGACACTTCAACAGATACCGATGGCGACACCTTGAGCGATTATGATGAAGTAACTATCCACGGAACACTGCCGAACAATATCGATTCGGATGGAGATGGATTGCGCGACGATGTGGATGACGATCCTCTGGTTAAGTCGATCAACGACAATCCGAATCTTGAAGACATCCTGATTGGAATGGGTGGGGTGGAAACTTCGTTGGAAGAGGAGACCTCTTCAGATACGCTGCCATTCGATATCACGGAAGCAATCATTTCACACTACCGTACCATCACCATCGATATCGATCCTGAGTCGGAAGATGTGTCCGCCGAGCTCAGCAACGATACCACCGGGCTCGAGTATGATCTCTCACCAGGGACTCCCGTAACGGTATCCCTCGATCACAGCCGGCAAAATGAATTCACTCTTCTGATTACTGCTGAGGATGGAACGAGTACCGCCACCTATACTTTCAGTGTAACTCCACAGGTTCCACAGATGGCAGACTTCAATTCAACCACGGTTTCCTATCATGGAGTATCATTGAGTTGGAATTATCCTGCGGAAGGACAGCTCTTCACCGGTCTGCTGATTCTCAGGAACCGCTCGGATGATTTCAGCGATCTACCCTCATCCTGCTCGGGCCTTCCCATTACCGATGGTACCTTGTTCGGATATGATGTGGTATACCATTCCTCCTCGATAGACAGAACTGTGGATAACCTCGGTGACGATGAATTGTCCGATGCAACCACATACCATTATTGCGCAGTACCCTATTACAAGACGACCGGCGATTCCACCTACTATTTTGGCTCCCCGACAATTGATTCGTCCACAACCGATGCCTTGCCACAAGCGGTGGTCACCATCAACCCCTATGGAATACTGACGCTCGATGACGCGGAAAGTGGTAATTCCGAATTCATATGGATCATCGCATGCATTGCTCGCAATGATGCGGGAAATGATATCGACGGTACCCACGATGTGGTGTCGATAATTCCCGGCTCAGAAACCGCCAGCAGGACCGTCGATAGTAACGACACCAATGACGAAGCAGGGTATTTTCCCATCAGCATGGTGGAGGAAGTGGAGATGGACCACTTCGAATATACTATGTTTGGAACCATATCAGGTACAGATTACATCTGGGTGGATGTATACGATGGAATCAAAACCGATGCGCCGATCGCGGTTCTATCGGCTGAAGCCAACAGTGATATACCCGGTGGCAATGCCTTTGTGCCCGGTTCGACCGCATCGACGATGACGATACCACGTAAAGCCGGTTATAAATTTGTACTGAACGTACAGATAAGCGAAGTGGACGGTAGCCCTGTGTTCGTTGCCAATACCGAATACCTGTTCGTCTACAGGGACAACGATACCTATGATCTAGATGATGATTATTTCGAATTGACGACTCTAGACAACTTGACCGACCAAGGTAACGAATCTACACATATCTATAGAGACAATAAAAAATTACCGAGGGATAGCGAGCCGTATTGGTTCAACCCCTATTTCGCAATAAGCAGGGAAGCACATGTGCAACCCTTCTTCAAGTTGAGTTGGAATTAACTGTGGTAGGTTCGATGGGTGCATCCAACATGGATGCACCTGTTGCATTGGTGATGCAATTGTCCACATGGACAAGCCTGCCTCTATCGTTTCTCACCGCTCCAGAAGGAGTTGGGAGTATCCTCGCCATAGCCATATTTGCCGTTGAATTCAGAGAAATCGGAAGAAAATTCAAAACGAATCCTTCCCTTGCCCGAAGATTCGATCCAGTACCCATCCAGCACTGATCCTACCATCACACCTTCGATGGTTCCTGTTGGATAGGTTCCCTCGATCCGATTGCCCTTCTGCACGAACACGATGTCACCGAAGCTTGAGGTGTAGAAGCCTTCAATTCTCCCATAATCGGAATCAATGACACCATTCGATTTGAATGAGGATGACAGCATACCGTCCCATTTATTCTCCAAGATACCTCCGGAAGATGCCCACCATCCTTGGAACCGATCTCCGTTCGCCGAGAATTCGAAACGAATGTCGCCACTACCGGAACTCTCGAACCATTGACCTTCCAGAGTGGAACCGGAAATATGGCCCTCAATGGTACCGGTCGGATAGGCCCCTTCGACAAACGATCCATCTTGCCAAAACACAATTTCACCATAATCGGAATCATAACTACTCCCGATGGTGATGAATTGTGAAGAGAGTTGCTTTGTGGAAGCAGGTTGGGGTTGTACCATACCTTTTCGATCACCATCCCATTTTGAAGTGGGTGGAGCTTCACCACTGCCCCAGTAGCCTTTGAATGAGGAGAGATCATTTGAGAACTCGAAACGAAGCAACCCTGATGAAGACTCTTCCCTCCACTGACCTGAAAGGACTTTCCCTTCCATGGTACCTTTGATGGTTCCGGTAGGGTAGGTACCATGGACGAATTTGTCATTCTGGGTAAATTCGATATCGCCGTATGACGATCCATAGGTTCCTGCAATGAACGCATGGGGAGGGGGAACGATCTGAGAAGCAATCACTTTGGAAGAGGTATTCTTGCGGATTCCGTCCCATGCCGAACTTGGAGTATCGCCACCACTTCCCCACAAGCCTTTGAAGGAACCTGCGTTAGATTGGAATTCAAACACAAATTTCCCCTGTGAGTAGGCTTGGACCCACGTTCCCTTCACCGTCGTTCCCAATACGGTACCTTCGATGGTCCCTGTGGGATACGACCCTGTGATCCTGTTTCCCATCTGTGTGATGGTCAAATCTCCAAAATTGGTTTCATATACTCCCCCTATATCGATGGATTGGGGAGTGGTGGCCGCAATTACAGGTGAGGTACAGAAGAAAAGCAGGATAATGGTCGCGAATACCCAGAACCCTTTGGAACCAGTGTGCTGATTTTGCGTTTTCATGACTAATAATTCAAATAGGAAACGCTATAAGTCAATAAAAAAAGTCATCTCTGTTGACAAAAATATCAAATAAAAAATGCTTCTGGGAACAAATGTGTAGGCATTTTGACAACATTCCACTACATTTCAGATTCATCACCTGTGAAACATTCCTATGTTTCACAAGAGATCGAATCGCTATGGATCTCCATCTCTTCCCTACTTTCCAGAAAGTAAATTGTTCGATGCGAAGGACTCGAAATACGGTGTGCTTCACACGGATATTCAGACCACTGAAATGTAATTCTCCATCGACGATACCCTTTCCACGAGCAGTGGGATCTTGCCCCACATCCCATGCCACATGAGCAGGCCACCCCCAACTGTTCCAGGCTGCGGGTCATTCATAGGAAGCCCAATCCATGGTAAAAAGCGCATCATGCGTATACTTGAAGGCTATAAATAAATAACAGTTGATAACTGTAATGTGCGATTGGATGTATGGAATTTTCGTTGACTTCTCCATTTCCGAGTGATAGCATCTATAGATAATTAATTATCAACAGGGCGATGGACGCCACTAATGAGGGTTGCATGGCTAGCGTACAATTGACGAGCATCAAGAAGATCTATCCTCCGGTTTCCGGTGGAAGGAAAAAACACCGGGTTTCGGCGAATGAAGCTGGTACCAACTTGGAAAAGACCGAACAGGGAGTGGTGGCTGTCCAAAACTTCAACCTGGAAATCAAGGACAAGGAATTTGTGGTACTGGTGGGTCCTTCCGGATGTGGCAAATCGACCACATTGCGGATGATTGCCGGCCTGGAGGAAATAACTGAAGGGGAGCTGTACATAGACGGAAAACTTGTCAATGAACTCGACCCGAAGGACAGGGACATAGCGATGGTGTTTCAGAACTATGCACTGTATCCCCATATGTCAGTATATGACAACATGGCTTTCGCATTGAAGAAAAGGACCTCTTCAAAGGATGAAATCGATCGGAAGGTGCGGGAAGCAGCCAATATCCTGGGAATAACCGAGTATCTCGACAGAAAACCGAAGAACCTCTCGGGAGGACAGAGGCAGCGGGTGGCGATCGGGCGGGCCATCGTGAGAAACCCCAAATGCATGCTCATGGATGAACCCTTGTCCAACCTTGACGCCAAATTGAGGAACCAAATGAGGGCAGAACTGATCCAGCTTAGGCGGAAGATCGATACCACCTTTGTCTACGTCACCCATGACCAGACCGAAGCGATGACTCTCGGCGATAGAATTGTGGTCATGAAGGATGGGTTCATCCAGCAAATCGGCACGCCGCAAGAGGTATTTGAGAAACCGGCCAACCAGTTCGTTGCTGGTTTCATCGGAACACCGCAGATGAACTTTTTTCCAGCTTCCCTCAAGGAAGCACATGGGCAATATTCGGTTGATCTTGATGGATACGTGGTTCAACTGGGTGATGAAGACAGTGAAAGGATGAAAACCCACGGTGTCACACCCGGGAATATCATTCTGGGTCTGAGACCCGACTCGCTGGTGATCGAACACTCCTCCACAGCTTCCGTGGCCCATGTGGATGTGGTTGAGATGATGGGCACGAATATCCATCTGCATCTCGATTACCGTGGTAGGGAGATCATCCTCGTGACCCAAGCCAAGGACGAGAACCAACATCTGAAGATGGACTACGAACAAGGAAGCGAACTGTACTTCTCCTTTCTTCCCCAGTCCATGTACCTCTTTGACAGTGAAACCGGAATGAATCTGGTTGTGTGAGGGAATGCATCGCCATGAAAACAGGAACTACATTGCAACACAGGCGTAGGGCCAAGACGAGGAAGAAAGTGTTTTTGCTGCTGCTTCCCATCATGCTGTTCGGAATTGTGTTCGTCTATTACCCCTTCATCAGAACCATCGTGAATAGCTTCAGCCTGGTGAATGCGAAGGGTATCATCAAAGGATTCGCAGGTCTGGACAACTGGGCCTATACCTTTGGAAGGAAGGATTTCGTACTTGCATTGAAACATACGCTCACCATAGCCGCGGTAAATGTGCCGATCACCATTATCATCACGATTTCCCTCGCGCTTCTGGCGAACAAGAAACGTAAGATGAGCCCATTGTATGAGTTCCTGTTCACTTTGCCGATGGCGGTTTCCATGTCGGCCGCCTGTATGATCTTCAAATCGATGTTCAGCCCGAGTGTCGGCTTCATCAACTATTTCTTTGGGTTGAACCTCGGATGGTATGAGAGCAAGGACACCGCTCTTGCGGCGATTCTCATACTCACGATCTGGATGGGGATTGGATTCAATTTTCTTCTTATGCTATCGGCCTTACGAGCCATTCCCGAACAGATAATCGAAGCCACCAAAGTCGACGGCATCAGCCCGCTCAGAAGAATTTTCAGGGTACAGCTCCCATTGATTTCACCAACGATCTTCTTTGTGCTGTGCACAAACCTCGTCCTTGCGATGATGACTTCGGCTCCCGTGATCATCATCATGGGAGTCAGTTCGGCATCTTCGGCTACGAACACCCTCATGTCAATGATGTACCAATCGGGATTTTCAAGCTCCGATTATGGACTGGCTGCGGTATTGAGCATCACTACGTTCATCCTCACCTTGGGATTCACCATCATGTCGTTCGTATTTGAGAAAAGGAAGGTCCACTACCAATGATGAAACGAAAAACCAGGACTTTGATCCAAGATTCGGTTGCCTCGACAGTGGCCATATTCCTAGGTGTGATTTTGGTTTTCCCTTTGATCTATTGCGTGTGCGGAGCATTCAAGACACCCCATGAGTTTCTCACGCCGACGCTGCTTCCCGGTAGTTTCTCGTATCTGGGTAACTTTGAGGAAGCTCTCGAGAAAGGTAATCTCCTACGATATACTGCCAATTCCTTCATCATCGCCTTGGTTGGGACGACCGTAAGGCTGATATTCTCAATACTGGCAGCCTATGCCTTCGCCTATTATGATTTCAGGTTCAAGAACCTCTGCTTCTTCCTGATACTCGGAACCATGATGATTCCTGCAGATGTGCTTCTGGCGACAAATTACCTTACAGTGTCGAAACTCCGTCTTCTGAATTCCTATCTTGGTGTCATGATAGTATCCTTCGTGAGTGCAGCACAGATGTTCATGCTGAGGCAGAGGTTCAAATCCGTGCCCAAGGATATGCGGGAAGCTGCCCAGATCGATGGCTATGGTGATATCAGCTATATGATCAATGTGCTGCTTCCGATCAGCAAACCGGTACTCACCACACTCTTTGTACAGAGTTTCATCACCCTATGGAATGCCTATCTGTGGCCTTTGATCGTCACCGCCTCATCCCCACACATGAGGACCATCATGGTCGGCATCACAAAGCTGAATTCCTGGGAAGACGAAAATTACCAATTGGTACTTGCGGGAGTATGCATATCCCTCATCCCTTCACTGGTGCTATTCATCTTGATGAGAAGGAATATGAAGAAAGGAGGAATAGACGGAGCCCTTGTCGGTTGATTGCCGCTCGACACCGTCATTACATAAGGATTTGATCCTAAGGAGGATAATGACATGAAAAGATTCCTAGTGGTTTTGCTCACAGTGTTCTTCGCTCTGACAGCAATCTTCGCCGCAGCTGAAAAGGAGGTCGCACCGGTCGAACAGGTCGAGCTTGGTTCACAACCGGTGACCATCACATTCTGGCACTCCGCTTCGGACGATGCGGGATTGCTTGTCGACGAGTATATCAAGGAATTCAATGCAACGAATGAATACCAGATCACCGTCGATGCCATTTATCAGGGGCAATACTCGGATGCCACCACACTGATGAAGACCATCATCTCGGCGGAGAATTATCGTGAACTGCCCGACATCATGCAGTTGGATGCAACCGGCAAGCTCGATTATTACAATTCTGGCAAGGCCTTTACCATTGATGATGCGGTCAAATACTTCAATGATGACATCGTTGGAGAATATCTTGGTGGAGCTCTTGGAAACTGGCAGTTTGGGGGAGTGCAACTTGGACTTCCGTTTGCCACATCCACTTCTATCACCTATTTCAACAAGGATATCCTCAAGGCTGCGGGTTGGGACAAAGGCCCGGATACTTTTGATGACATCATCAAGTTGAGCAAGGATATGAAGGCCAAAGGCATCTCGGTGGCAACCTACGGGGCGGTCCCCAATACGCCGACCCTTGCCAACTGGCTCGGCCAACTCGGTAGTTATGTCGTAAACAACAGCAACGGTGCCGATGCCACGGCGACCAAGCTTGCATGTATCGACAATGGAGCACTCAAAACGTTCCTCACCAAGTGGAAACAAATGTACGATGCAGGTGCGCTAAAGAACGAAAGTCTCTCAACCAACCAGTTCGTCGCAGGCGAAGTAGCTGTCTTCACCGCCTCATCCTCAAACGTCAACAGCCTTCTTAGCAAAGTCGGTGGCAAATTTGAAATCGGTGCGAGCTCATTCCTTCGCGTGAATTCTTCGGCAAGCCATGGAGCCACGGTATCCGGTTCCTGTTTGGTACTGTTCGATTCGGAAGATGCGCTCAAGAAAGCCGCGACATGGGAATTCATCAAATTCATGACTGGAGCGAAGATCCAAGCCGACTTTGCTGCCGGGACAGGGTATACCCCAGGACACAAGGGAGCGGTTGAAGATGAGAATTACCAGAACTTTATCGCCGCGACTCCGCAATTCTCGGTTGCTCCGGAACAGTTGGCAAAGACTCCGGCCTCGATGAGAAGTGTGACTGTCGGTCCCACCGTCGACTTCTACTATGCGATACAGAACGAGGTCACCGACATGCTCAACAATGGAGCTACAGTCGATGCCACCGTGGCAAGCATGCAGGAAAGCCTCCAGGGACTGCTCGACAACTATCTCAGAACCAACCCATAATCACGACCGACGATATATCATGTACCGTGGGCAGCGAAGCCCACGGTACCGTAAAGGAACCCCAATGGAATTGTCTACATCAACGAACATCTGTGCCTTCTCCGCAGGACGTACCCGTTATCCCATGGTCTTTTGTATTGAGGCATGTGCGAAAGCCGGTTTCAAGTATCTCGATCTGAACTTTTGTGAAGCAATGAATCCCACCTCGCGAATGAGGGACGATGATTGGCTCGAATATGTCGATGAGCTTGCCGAAACCGGAAAACGATGTGATGTGGAATTTGTCCAATCCCATCTACCGTATTACGATATCTTTGGGGAGAAGGACCGTGGCAAGATCGAGGTGATGGAAGAACTGATTCGGCGTTCAATTATCGCTTCGGCACGTCTGGGTGTGAAATGGACGGTTACCCATCCAGGAACAGTATATGATGCCGGTCCGGATATGGCGGTGTCGCTTGAAAGGAACCTGGAGTATTATTCAAGGCATGTGGCCACCACCAGGGAACATGGCATCGGCATCGCGCTTGAAAATGATTTTGAATATAAATCGGCACCCTATCAACATATCTACTGCGCGAATGTCCATGAGCAAGTCACACTCATCGATTCCTTCAACGATCCGGAACATGTGGGGGCATGCTATGATTTTGGCCATGCGAATCTTGTGGGAGGTTTCCATCGCCAAAACCTCACGATTCTCGGTAAAAGGATCAAGGCGATACATGTGCAGGACAACAAAGGACTGGAGGATGACCACCTGCTCCCATTCCACGGCAACATCGACTGGAAGGAAGCAATGCAAGCCCTCGCCGAAATCGGCTATGATGGGGATCTAACCTTTGAAATCCAGGAATGGGGCCGCTTCTATCCCAAGGAATTGAAATCCATGATGGCCGAATATGCTGCAAAAGTAGGAAATATCCTCATTTCCTACTT